>JANOQB010000268.1:0-17191 GCA_031422215.1 Cytophagales bacterium
CATTGGAATAGGGCCTACACCTGAGATGGCTAATATCGTTAATAAATATAATCTTGGTGTTGTTGCTGACGACTTTACTCCTCAATCACTTGCACAAAAGATTAATGCCATTTCTGCAGAGGAGATGATTTTTTTTAAAAAGCAAGCAGACAAGGCTGCGTTTGAATTATCGGCTGAAAAAAATAGAATTATTTTAAACGACCTTGTGAAAAATCTACTAAAGGAATAGCACATGGGCCTCGTCATCCGCCAAAGTATTTATTCCACCATCATCTCCTATGTGGGCGTGGTCATTGGCTACATCAATTTGCTATATCTATATCCCAAGTTTTTGTCGCTGGAGCAAGTCGGGCTTTTTCGCACTATACAAGATGCGGCAATCTTGCTTTCACCGTTTGCGCAATTTGGTCTCACCCTTAGTATTCTCCGGTTCTATCCGCAGTTGGTAAAAAGTAAAAAAGAGTCGCACACCTTCATCACGCTCATGATGTTGCTGGCATTGGCCGGATTTGCCATTTTTTTTATCGCGTTTAAAATTTTTGAAACTCCGCTCTTGTCCTATTTTCAAGACAATGCAAAAGAGATCATTCAATATTCATCGTGGGTGCTTTGGCTTACACTGATATTGCTGATGATAGCGGTGCTCGAAGCATTCTCGCGCTCACTCTTAAAAACAATTGTGCCCAACCTATTGCGCGAGGTGGTGGCGCGGCTGCTGCTTTCGGTGTTGGTGCTTTTATATTTCAGTGGCATATTGTCGTTCGATCAATTCATTATCGGCTCGGTAGCGGCCTATAGTTTGTGCCTTCTGCTGTTGGTTTTTTATTTGTGGCAGCAAGGGGAAATATCCATTCAAACGGATTTTAATTCTCTCGATAAAACAAAACTCCCTGAGTTGGTCAAATATAGTTTGCTCAGTTTTGCCGGCATGGCGGGCATGATCCTAATTGGAAAAATTGATAGCCTGATGGTGTCGGCCAAGTTGGGCTGGGCTGCCAATGCAATTTACACTACAGCCTTCTACATGGCCACGGTAATTGAAATACCCAAAAGGGCATTGAGCCAGCTTGCCATGCCACTGATCTCAAAGGCATTTGAAAAAAATGAGATGAAAGAAATTGCTTCGCTCTATCGCAAAACTTCCCTCAATCAGTTTATAATCGGATCGCTGTTGCTGATTGGTGTGTGGATAAACCTCGACAATATTTTTGAGTGGATGCCCAAAGGGGAAAATTATGAGGCGGGCAAATGGGTGGTGATCATTGTGGGGTGTGCAAAGCTGATCGACATGCTCTTTGGCCCTAGCAGCGAAATCATTGTGCTCTCAAAATATTATAAGTTCAATATTATTTTGATCATCATGCTGGCGGCTATTGTTATAAGTTCCAATAACCTATTGATACCCCGCTATGGAATAGAAGGGGCAGCCTGGGGAACTGCCTTTGCATTGATAGCCTTCAACGCTGTTAAGTTTATTTTTATCTATGTCAAATTTGGCATACAGCCTTTTGAATGGGCCACGTTAAAAGTTTTAGTTATTGGAGCGGTAACCCTTTTTGTAAATACGCTGTTGGTTGAAATCGATAATACGTTGTTTGACATTTTGTTCCGGTCATCCATTGTAACCATCGTGTATTCTTCTCTGATAATTGGGTTGCACGCCTCGGCCGATGCCAATGGGATTTTTGACGGGATAAAACGCAGAGTGCGCAAAGGTTCGCAAAGAGATTAAGCATGATTAAGTAGGGTTCAATCTCTGCGTAACTCAGCGCCTGCCTTGCCGGTAGGCAGGTCCTCTGCGTTTAAAAAGAGTGATAGAGCTTCCCATTTCAAATCCTAATCCAAAATCTCGGCTATCGGTTGGCCGTTGGCACCGCTGGGAAATCGTATCTTCAACAAAGCCGAGAGTGTGGGCGCTATGTCGGTGATGGAATAAAATGTTGAAGAGCTTCCTTTTTTTATCCCTGCACCATAAAACAACACAGGCACGTGCGTATCATAGGAATAAGCAGAGCCGTGGGTAGAACCGGTGATGCTGCCCCACTCCAGCCAGCCCGGCTCCAACGCAAACGCAATATCGCCACACCGCTTGGTGTTAAAGCCCCTCAACACTTTGCCGCGTATGCCCGGTTCATCAAAAGCCACTTGCCGCAACACACTGGAAGGATACACCTGGGCAACGCCTTCCGTGGAGATCAAAAAATTGGTGATCAACTCGGTTGCGATCAGCAAATCCACACCGGAAGAGCGCGGGTCGCCACTGAACGCTTCCCGGTTGACGAACACTTGCCCCGAACTAAGGCTTTCCACAATTTTTTTTCCGGGAAAATATTTTTGAAGATGTTCGTTCAGGTTTGCTTCCACAAACGCAGGCCGAAAATATCCTGCAGGCACGCGCATGTCGATCATGTATTGAGGCACTTCGGCCACGCCATGATCGGAAGTAAGAAAAACTGTATAGGCACCCTTGCCTACCTCTTTGTCCAACAGCACAAACAATTCTTCCAGGGTTTTATCCAACCGAAGGTAGGTGTCAACAAGTTCAAGGGCATTGGGGCCCATAGCATGACCAATTGCATCGGTGCTTGAAAATGAGATGGCCAGAAAATCAGTTACCTCATCTTTGCCGAGGCCCTCGGCCAGCACCGCGCTCTTGGCAAAATCGGCAAGCAACGTATTGCCCCAGGGTGTCATCGTTAGGAGACTGTATTCACCCATCTGCTTGCGCAACTCGGCCAGGTTGTATGGAAATGTTGGCTTGGCCTTTCCTTTCCATTTTCCTTCGTAGGGCGAATCATCAGGGCCAGCCTCTAAATATTCTTCCAGCGGCAGCATCGTGTTCCACGTCAGGTTCAAATAATTATTGGCCAATTTTTGATCGTTGAATTTTTGCACCCAATCGGGAAGGATGGTTTTGTAATAGGTACTGGTCATCATGTTGCCAGTGTTGGGGTCATACCAATAGGCGCCATCGGGCATGTGGCCTGCAGGCAATACGGCACCACGATCTTTTATCGACATGCTCACCACCTTTGCCCGCTGCAGTGAAGAAAGTTTTAATTCATCGGTGATGGTGGTTGACATCATGCGCCAAGGCGACACCGCGCCACCAAGGGTAGTGCCAAGTGGCTTTTGCGTGGGGTCGTTCACACAGTTCACTTCCTTTTTCTGTGCACGATCATACCAATCGTTGGCGATTATGCCATGTATGGAAGGCGTTGTTCCCGTATAAACAGATGCATGGCCTGGCCCGGTTTCGGTTGGCAAATAATCATAATGCGCATTCTTCAACATGAATCCATCGCGGGTCAATCTTTTAAAACCATTCTCGCCAAATTTGCTTTCATACCGATAGAGATATTCTTGCCGCATCTGGTCCACCATTATGCCCACCACCAATTTTGGAGGGGTTTGAGCCCATACACGCTGCATCAAAACCATGGCTATTGCCAACACAAAAACTCTCTTCATAAAAATATATTTACTTGATAAAAACCAGTGAGCTTATCCACTTCTTGGTTAAAATAAATTTGGCGGCCCCCCGATAAAAAAATCGGGGCCGGGCTATTCGCTCAAAGTCCGGCCTGCACACAAAATCCACACACTTCGGGCCTGCCTGCACAAAGCCTTTCGGCAAAGGCAGGCTTTCCACTTCTATCCCTGGCCGAAATACATCACATATAAATTGCACAGGCTTTTTTGAAAATTTCGGTTAACGTGTCAAAACCTGTTGGGTCTTAAAGGTAGGAAAGATATTAGTGATCGTCACATAAAATCTGTTCGTACTCATCTTCTTCATAGGCTTGCCTTCGCACAAATTTACCGTCTTTGTCAAAATACACAACCACAAATATGCCCGCCTCTTCCACATGCTTTTCGGTAAAATAAAGTTGAACATCTGCGCTGCCCAGATTAATGATTTCCGTAAAGTTGGTTGGCACTAAAACTCCTCTGCTACTGCTCACAATGCCATAGTAATCCTCCCGATGGATACGCGCAATTTTTTCTTCGGGTGTGTTTTTTATCCAGGTGAACCCTTGTATCTGATCAACTACAATTTTTCGATTGCGATAATTGAGAAGTACCCACTGGAAATTATTTTTTGCCCAAATAATGGAATCACTCCACGGCTGCACTTCAGAAAACTCAAATTCCGTTACGGGCTTGGCATCGAGGTCCATTACCCCATAAGCCCCTTCTTTATAGACAGCCACATGGCTCTTATCTAATAAGATCAGGTTCCTCTCATACATGGGTTTAATAATTTTTCTGGAATCAAGATCATACAGTCCGAATTTTTTATCCTTTAATAAGGACAAGTACCTGTTATCGGTAAGGATAATGGCATCCATCTCTATGGGCACCACTAATTTCCCATTGCGTGCCAGCACTCCCTTCTTTACGCCTTTGGAAACAATAAAATAATCAGTGCCCAACGATTCATTCAACTCAAACTCCGTTGCGAACAATTGTTTTCCTCCATCCAAATCAAATACAGAAAATTTGTTTTTGTTTTCTGTAAAAAAGAATTGGACCGAATCGCGCGAAGCAATGAATTTAATTTTTGAGCCAGGCTGAAGTACCATGGAATGCGTGGCTGATAAATACACTTTTTGCGAACCGACCTGCTCAACAAAAGTCAAGCTGCGGTCGAACCAAATGCTGTCTGCGTTGGTTTCCACCATACGCTTTGAAGCAATATCAAACAGGTGCACATGCGGAATATCGTAGAGCAATAACCAGTTTTTATGATACGATACTTTATCCCATGTTTTTTCATCAAGCTCCACCGAAAGGCCACGCACCGAGCTCCGTCCATGTTGCTTTTCTATCATTCCAAACGGAGTCTTGGTAAGTGTGTGCGCTGAAAGCGGAACTACATAGTTCAGGTCGCTGTCCAGTATCCCCTCCATGCCACTGTTGCGCACTTTCAACAAATTTTTGTCCACCACCAGCACTTCGTCAAACACAAGTTCATCGTAAAACGAACTGCCATCAGCTATGGCAGCCAATTGCTTTATGGTATTGATGATTTTTTTTTCTCCCCGTTGCAAAACAATCAAACCCTCTTCATCCGTTGCCCCGTTTATTCCTGATATCAGCAGTTGCTTTCCCGTAAGCGTGAACAGTGTAACAAATCCATTGCGCTTGGCCACAATAAAATTGTCATCGAGAATTTTATATTCATCATAGCAATCTCGAATGATCATGCGCCCCGATTTGTGTATCAACTGAAGACAGCTTCCTTGCTTAGCCGATAAAAAACCAAACCCAACCGATTGAAGTGACGAAGCTGTGCCAGCAATCTTCTTTCCCGTTCGGCTAAAATATCCATCGGGCAAAGAAAGTATGTCATCGAATACTGGGCCACATTTATATTCCTCTGGCAATTCCTGAAATTGTGGTGGCAATACTTCTGTCCCGGTCTGATCCATAAAACCAAATTTTTCATTCTTCAAAAACGGAACCCAAAAGTGCGCATCCAAGGCGATCACTTGCTTTAATGAATCGGTCATTATTATTTCAGGAATGACTTCCTCACGATCTTTATAAATATGGAACAAGATGTCACGAACAAATTTTTTATTTTCATTGGATGGAAACTCTCTCAGGTAACTGAAAAAATCTTCGGGCTCACCCGAAGCGGTGGCCAATTCAAATACCTGAAGGCTGGCTTCCCCAGCATGCGGACTGGAAGGAAACTCGTTGAGGAATTGCTTAAAACTTGCCAATCGTTTGTCTTTTGTTTTAACGTCAAACAGCAGCTTCTCATATCGTGTGCTGGCTTCGTTGGCCCTATGCGATTGCGGATAACGCTGCAGGTAATCGTAAAAACTGGTGTACGTATTTGTCTTCAATGCCTCCAGAAAACTTACTTCATCGCGAAGCTCCACCGCGTTGGGCACTTGAATGGCCGAGCCAAATGATTTTATATATTGAACGTAAGCTGCTTCGGTATTTTCTCGCTTCGCCCTTTCGAAGGCAGCACTGTCGGCCCTCATCTTTAACACTGCCAACAGCAGGCTGTCGATTGGAAATTTTAGGGCTCTCTCCTTGTCGCGCAAGGAAAGCGTATCGTATATGCGTATCGAATTTCTTACATAGCGATAAGCTGAATCAATATGAAAATCAGGATTGGCATTGGAGAAAAACCAATTTGCAAGCACGTAGTTAGCCTCTAAGTTGGAAGCATTTTTTCTCAGGGATTTTTTCAACAGCCGTTGGGCGCTCTCCCACTTCCCCGACTTGATCCGGCCATACGCAATTCGTTCTGGATCTAACTGAGCATACGATTTATCTGCGATAAGAATCAGGATTAGAAGTACAAGGAGAATATGTGAAATGGATTTCGGCACACGAATAAAATTGTAAGGCGCAAAGTTAAGGATAATGCCTTGCAGCCAGCCTTTCGTTTAGCTTTGTTTGCTACGTTCTACCGCACGGATATTGATTGTGAATCATTTTTGTTGGTGAACAGACCAATAAAGGCGGGGGCCAATCGGGAGTTGAGTATGGGCGCAAATCCATTATCCGCCATTTTAAATATAAAAACAGAATTTGGCGGATAATGAATTCTTGGATTTGTTGCCTTTAACTTGAGGCCATCATCACCGTGTAGGGATCAATACTGATGAAACGCCTCCGAAACAAACGTGAGCACCACGGGTAATGAGGCACGCCAGTACGTCCACGTGTGGCCGCCATCGCGGATACGAAACTCGTGCGGAATTTCTTTTTTCTTCATGGCAATGTGGGCGAGTGAATTTCCTTCGAACAAAAAATCGTCATCACCACAGTCAATAAACCACCGCACTGCTTTTTTCTGGTCGTCCTTCACTTCATTGATCAACGCAATGGCATTGTGCCTTTTAAAGTATGCTTCTATTTCAGCATCGGTTCCTTTCTGGTTGCTTTGCTCAAGGCGGGCTTTGGTATCTTCCACGGTAAGTGGGCCCACATACGCGCTCAACGGGCAAGCAGAAGAAAACAATTCAGGATGACGGAGTGCGTACATAAACGATCCGCCACCGCCCATCGAAAGGCCGGCTACCGCCCTAAAACGTTTCTCACTTTTTATGCGGTATGCTTTCTCTACAAATGGCATGAACTCTTCGAAGAAAAAATCTTCATAGCGCCAATCGTTTTTAAGATTGTTGAAATATCCCCGTTGGCCGGAGTTGGCATCGGGCATGATAATAATCATAGGAGTGGCCTTGCCTTCATTGATTGCTTTGTCGGCAATGTTGAGCACTTCCCCAAACTGTACCCAACCGGTTTGGTCATCGCCAGCACCGTGCAGCAAGTACAACACGGGATAGGTGCGCTTTGAAGTTTCGTAGTCGGGAGGAAGATACACAGCATACTTCCTGTCGCCCTTTAATATTTTGCTCGGCATGCTTTCGTGGTCGAGCACTTTGCCAGATTGGGCCAAAAGCGAAGCGGAGAAAAGACATAAAGCAAAAAGCACAAAGGGATTTTTCATAAAAATATTTTTTAAGGTGGCTCAAAGTCCAAAATAATTATTAACGGAACAAATAGTATTATTTTTACGGAGTGAAATTGACCCTCGCTGGTGTTCGCAAACAAAACGCTGCTTTTTATCACCTGATGTTATGCAAAAAAGTTGAAAGGTATGTCACCTGAGGTACTCGAAGGCTATTTTGATTTCTCAAGTCAGTTTTCGAGGGCCTCAAACCGACAATCAAATTATATTTAGTTTTGTGTAACACTAGTTATCACTATACTTCAACCGACTGATTCTTTGAGATATTTCTTCCACACCGCCTTTCAGGGAAACCAATACCACGGATGGCAGCGTCAATCTCAGGCAATCAGCGTGCAGCAAGTAGTGGAAGATGTGCTTGGCCGTATTTTAAAAGAGCCCGTGACGGTGATGGGCTGTGGCCGCACCGATGCTCAGGTGCATGCGAGCCAGTTTTTCTTTCACCTCGATGTAAAAAAAGAATGGGACTTCGATTTGCTGTTCCGTGCAAACAAAATGCTTCCCAACGACATCGCTATTTTTGAAATCATTCCCGTGCTGGACAATCAACACGCACGGTTCGATGCCACACAACGCACCTACGATTATTTCATCCACCTCAACAAAGACCCGTTTCTAGAAAGCTCAAGCAGTTGGTATCCGTTGAAAAAGTTGGATCATGACAAAATGAAAGAGGCTGTGATTTTACTTTTGAAATACAATGACTTCCGGGCGTTTTGCAAAAGACCAGAATCGTATCAACACACTCTCTGTAAGATTTCTTCTGCCAAATTATTTGCGGCTGCATCCGGTGACAGGTTGCGGTTTCAAATCTCTGCCGATCGTTTCCTGGGTCGCATGGTGCGACTGCTGGTGGGCAAGCTCTTGCAAATAGGAAAAGGCGAATTGAGTGTTTATGAATTTGAAAGTTACTTTGTCACCAAAAAGACACCCAAATTTTTTGACCCCACCTATCCGCAAGGACTGTTCCTTTCTAAGGTCACGTACCCGTACTTGGACATTGCACCACGAGCAAGTGTGTTTTCGATGGGGGATAACTTGTGGCTTGAGGTATGAAGAGGGTTTGCTACAAAGAGTTATGAGTTCCAGAATACTATCAGCCCTGAAAGGGCACGACCAAAGTAACGCAGGTTGCAGCCCTACGTTTAAAGTGAAGATATGTATCAAGGCCTGAAAGGGCGGAATATATCAGAGTAGATCACGCCCTTTCAGGGCTATACGGTTATCAGCTTTCATCAAACGCAGGGCTTCACCCTGCGTTAATTATCACCGCCCTTTCAGGGCTTTCAACCTAGGAAGGCTTTTGTACATTAATGGTAGCTCGATTCATCACGTCCATACTTATGACAAAGTAGGAATAGGCAATTGTTTTTAATTCTGTACAATTATAAGCACCCCCAGTACCAATATTCCTTCGCCAACAAATGATAAATTGCACCACAATTTTAAATTCATGGATTTTATTCTTGCCAGCGATTTTGAACCTACCGGAGACCAACCCCAAGCCATTGAGTTATTGGTAAAGGGCCTGGAAGCAGGCGAGCCGCATCAAACCCTGCTGGGCGTAACCGGATCGGGCAAAACTTTTACCATCGCCAACTTGATTGCGCGTACCAACCGGCCCACGCTCATACTAAGCCACAACAAAACATTGGCGGCACAATTGTATGGCGAGTTCAAATACTTCTTCCCCAAAAATGCCGTAGAGTATTTTATTTCTTACTACGACTATTATCAGCCCGAAGCATTCATCCCTTCGTCAAACCTATACATAGAAAAAGACCTTTCCATCAATCAGGAAATTGAAAAGTTACGGCTCAGCGCAACCTCATCGTTGCTCACGGGCAGGCGCGATGTGATTGTGGTGGCATCGGTGTCGTGCATTTACGGCATCGGCAACCCCGAAGAGTTTGGAAAAAACCGCATCCAACTTACCGTAGGCGAATCCATCCCCAGAAATAAACTTCTCTTTGGCCTGGTGGATATTTTATATAAACGCACCGAAGCAGAATTTAAACAAGGCAGCTTCCGTGTGAAAGGAGACACAGTGGATATTTTTCTCGCTTATGCGGATTATGCGTTGCGCGTATATTTTTTTGGCGATGAGATTGAAGCCCTTCAACTGATAGATCCGGTAACGGGCAAGAAAATATCGGCTGAAAAAGTGTCGGTGATTTTTCCGGCCAATCTATTTGTCACGGGAAAAGACATGTTGCAACAGGCCATCCGCGAAATACAAGATGACATGGTGCTGCAGGTGGATATGTTTGAATCGGAGAAACGGCACTTGGAAGCCAAGCGTCTAAAGGAGCGCACTGAGTTTGACCTGGAGATGATGCGCGAACTTGGCTATTGCAGCGGCATAGAAAACTACTCACGTTATTTCGACCGCAGAAAAGTAGGGGCCCGTCCTTTTTGTTTGATCGATTATTTCCCTCAAGATTTTTTGATGATCATTGACGAAAGTCACGTGACTGTGCCACAAGTGCGGGCCATGTGGGGTGGCGACCGATCGAGAAAAGTAAACTTGGTTGACTATGGTTTTCGTTTGCCCTCGGCATTGGACAACCGTCCGCTCACCTTCAATGAGTTTGAATCCATTTTAGGCCAGGTGGTGTATGTAAGTGCCACGCCATCGGAATATGAGTTGAGAAAGTCAGAGGGTGTGGTGGTGGAGCAACTCATCCGGCCAACGGGCTTGCTCGATCCGCAAATTGACGTGCGGCCAAGCAAAAACCAAATTGACGACCTGTTAGAGGAAATTGACGAACGCGTAAAGAAAAAAGAGCGTGTGCTGGTAACTACTCTCACCAAAAGAATGGCGGAAGAACTGACAAAATTTTTGGAGCGTGCCTCGGTAAAGTGCCGCTACATACACTCGGAAGTGGCCACATTAGACCGTGTAGAAATTTTGCGCGAGCTGCGCCTCGGTGTGTTTGATGTGCTTGTGGGCGTGAACTTATTGCGCGAGGGCCTCGACTTGCCAGAGGTTTCGCTGGTGGCAATTTTGGATGCCGACAAAGAAGGATTTTTGCGCAACCAGCGATCGTTGGTGCAAACCATCGGGCGGGCGGCCCGCAATGAAAACGGCCGCGTGATCATGTATGCCGACAAGGTGACCGACTCGATGCAAGCGGCCATAGACGAAACCGACCGCAGGAGAAAAATCCAACAGGACTATAATATTTTGCACGGCATCACCCCTAAAACCATTATCAAAACACGCGACAATATTTTAGGCCAAACAAAAGTGGCCGACTCAAAAAAATCGGTGAAGCGATACTATATTGAAGACGAAGAAAAATCGCTGGCGGCCGATCCGGTGATTGCTTACCTGTCGCTTCCCGAACTTCAAAAAATTGCTGACAATACGCGCAAAGCCATGGAAAAGGCAGCCAAAGAACTTGAGTTTATAGAGGCGGCAAGATTGCGCGATGAGTACATGGCTCTTGAAAAATTGATTGGGGAGAGGAGGAGATAGGAGTTAGTATTTAGTAGAAGTCAGAAGTCAGAATTTGGGTTGGGTTTGAAATTGAAATTTTAGAATTTGAATTGAGTTTAGAGTTTAGAAATTAGAATATATGAAGATAAGGCGCGTTGTTTTTTGTTCGATCATTTTATCGTTCGCATTTTTTTCTGCCGTTGCGCAAAGCAACAACGATATACTGGTGAGTGGAAGTTTAGACCTGATCAAAACTGATTATAGCACCTTTCTCGGCAAAGGTCAACTTGGGTTGGAAGGGAATTACTTTGTGCTCCGTCATTTTGCCGTGGGTGCCGGGCTGGAACTTTGGACCAACCGGAGAAGTTCTTTTGCCATGGGCATGCGCTGGTACCCGTATGACCACGTGTTTGTGCGCTTTCGCGGATTGATTGGCGCCAACGATGCATCCTTTGGCGGTGGCTGGACAAAACCCATCAACGATGCGTGGAGGTTTGAAGCAATGGGTGATTTTTATGTTGGCGATACGGAGTTTGCCATTCGCGCAGGCATAAGTTATATCATCAAAAAAAAATGAGTATTAATTGCCATGAGCTTTAGCTCGTGGGATTAAAGTAATGCTGGGCTTTAGCCCAATTAAATTAAAGGAGCATTGAAAATTCATAATTTTCATACGATCGATAAGGGCATCTTACTTTTGGGCTAAAGCCCAATCTTTGTTTGCCATTAAAATGCCACTAGCTAAAGCTCGTGGCAATTGATACGATTTAATTTTTGTACAAAAAAAACGCAAGCCGTTGGGTTTCCCCTCCGACTTGCGTCTTTTGATTCCGCAAAGAAATTACTTCACGTGATTGTTTACAATCTTAGCAAGTTCGAACATAGAGATTTGTTTTTTGCCAGCGAAAACTACTTTCAGTTTTTCATCGGCATTGATCATCCTTCTGTTTTTGCTGTCTTGAAGTTTGTTCTTCTTGATGTAGTCCCAGATCTTTTTGATGATCTCAGTTCTTGGAATTGGCTTGCTGCCAATAACTGCTGCCAATGAATCGCTAAGAGTTAGCGGAGCCATAAAGGCGGCATTCGGTTTACGGGCTGATTTTTTCTTAGCTGCTTTTTTAGGAGCTGCCTTCTTAGCGGCCTTTTTTGGGGCCGCTTTTTTCGCTGCTTTTTTTGCCATAGCGTGTTTTGTTTTAGTGATTGTTAATAATGATTTAAAAAAATTATCCTCAAAACTACAAAAGTATTGGTAAACTCATAGGGAAATCCAATGAATTTGTCAATGAAGAGCAGACTCTGTTTTCTTCAGCCCCCTATGAAGAACTCACTAAACTCACCAACCAATTCCATAATCCTCTCCGTGATTGCTCGATCCGCCCCAGAAACTTCCATGTTCCCAATCAAAATAAATGGCATTGATAGGCCCGCTGGTGCGATCGTCAAAGCGCATACGATAGCCCATGCGCTGCAACTCCTTGCGCACGTAGGGTGGGGTGATGTCGTGCAACACAATGTTCCCCGCCCTGGGCTTTCTGTCCTCTCCACCGAGGGAAAGATAAAGCTGATCGCTGTTGATGTTGGGTGCTTCAGTGGCTTCCTGCACGGTCATATTAAACTCTACCATGTTCAAAAAAAACTGTAACAGGTTTTGATCTTGTGTGTCGCCACCCTGCACAGCGAAAGACAAAAATGGCTTTCCGTCTTTCAAGGCAAGCGTTGGTGTAAGTGTTACCCGTGGCCTCTTGCCTGGCTCCACCACATTAAAAGGATTCTCCTTGGGGTTGGTAACAAAACTTTGCATCCGCTGGCTCATGCCCAAACCTGTTTTGCCTGCTATGCAAGCGGGGTTCCATCCTCCACTCGGTGTGATCGAAACCACCCATCCTTCTTTGTCGGTAGCTTCCACAGAAGTGGTACCTAAAAAAACCTGGTTAAGATATTCTTCTGACAAGGGAGAAGTATAAGTGTCGGCCGATGCCTGCGACCATTCTTTCAAATAATCTTTGTAGGGATTGGTTTTCCCCTCGAAGGGATAGGGATCGCCTGGCGATGCTTTCGGGTCGTTGCGTTCCCAGTTTATGGCTTTGATCCTTTCCTTCGCATATTCTTTGGACAGCAGTCCTTTGATCGGCTCTTCGGGGGCAAAGTAAGGATCGCCATAATAGAAATCGCGGTCGGCAAAGGTTAAGTTCATCACTTGATACAGCGTATGGATGTAGCGGGCCGAGTTGAACCCCATTGCTTTAAGATCGAAATTTTCCAGCATGTTAAGAGCCTGAAGCAATACAGGCCCTTGTGTCCACTGTTGCATTTTATAAACATCAATGCCTTTGTAGTTCACCATCAAGGGTTCTTCAGTAATCACTTTCCAGTTGGCAATGTCTTGTTCTGTGATCAAACCACCCTGCTCCTGGCATCCGCGCGCAAACTCTTTGGCAATATCTCCTTTATAAAATCTTTCGTACGCAGCATAGATCGCTTCTTTGCGCGACTTGCCTTTTTTCAACGCCTGTTGTTCAGTGTCCACCAACTTTTGAAGGGTCTGCAACAAATCCAATTGCTTAAAAATTTCTCCCGCCACCGGTGCTTCACGCTTTTCTCCAGCATGAGGAAGGAATACCGCTTTGGAATAAGGCCATTCTTTCAAGCGTTCTTTTTCACGTTCAAAACTGTTGGCCGTTTGTGCTTCTATAGGATAACCATCTGCCAATTGCATAGCCGGGGTGAGCACATCTTTCAAACTCATGGTGCCATACTCGGCCAGCATGGTCATGAGGCCGCCCGGTGTGCCGGGAGTGACAGCCGCCAGCGGGCCATATTGAGGAGGGTAGTTCATGCCCTTGCCCTTAAAGAAAGTGGCTGTGGCACCGGTGGGCGCCACACCCAACGCATTGATGGCAATAACTTTTTTTGTTTTAGGATTGTAAATCAGCGCTTGAGTTTCGCCCCCCCAACTGAGCACGTCCCACATGGTGCAGGTGGCTGCCAGCATGGCACACGATGCATCCACGGCATTGCCTCCCTTGCTGAAAATGATAGCACCCGCAGTAGCTGCCAATGGTTTGCCGGTGATGGCCATCCAATGTTTGCCGTGCAAAGGAGGTTTTTGTGTTGTTACGGGAAGGTTGTTGAAAGATTGACCTGTGGCCAAAAAACTGATGCCGGCAACAATCGCACCGATGGTCAATAATTTTATTTTCATATTGTTTGCTTTAGCTTTAGTGAAGTATCGCATGAAAGTACTTTATTTTATGAATGACCAAAAGCTCCGGCTGTTCGAAGGATGAATTGTTCCACCAACGGAAAAATAATATATGGATCAAAACAATTCGATCATTGTTAAATTCTATCAGGCATTTCAGCAACGCGACTGGAAAACGATGCACGCATGCTACCATCCGCAAGCGCGGTTCTCCGATCCTGCCTTTCCCGGCTTGAACTGTCAGGAAACAAAAGCCATGTGGCACATGCTCTGCGAAAATGCCCGCGATTTTTCACTTGAATATTCGGCTGTAAATGCCTTGGCAAACAAAGGCAGTTGCCAGTGGGAGGCACGGTATTCCTTTTCGCGCACAGGCCGCAAGGTGCATAATATCATCCGGGCCCAATTTGAATTTAAAGATGGGCTGATCATCCACCATGCCGATGAGTTTGACTTTTGGAGATGGAGCCGCCAGGCACTGGGGCCAACCGGATTAATATTGGGATGGACAACCTTCCTCCAACGCAAAGTACAGTCAACCGCCCGTGCAAGCCTCTCAAAATTCATGGCCCAAGATCAGCAATACACAATTTGAAACCGCTTTTTTTGGATTTACGCCTAAAAAATGTCAATTAAGTGGCCGAAACGAGGATAATTAGAAAAAACTATTACATTTGACCCGTTAATTAAATAATCCCACCTGAATTACCCCACTAAATTGTGTCTATTCCAAGTCTGGTCTTATTTAAATTAGCAAAAACATTTATCACTTAATTTCAAAAACAGAATGAACATTTATGTAGCAAACATCCCCTGGAAGGCAACCGAGGAACAACTGAAGCAGTTATTTGCCGAGCACGGTGAAGTAACCACTGCTAAAATCATCATGGACAAAGTAACACAGCGCAGCCGTGGCTTTGGATTTATCGAGATGGCAGACGACACAGCCGGAAAAAACGCAATCAACGAGCTAAACGGAGCTGATTTCATGGGGAAAAACCTTGTGGTCAACGAAGCACGCCCACGCGAAGAAGGTAGTGGCGGTGGTGGCAGCCGCGGTGGCAACCGTGGTGGTGGCGGAGGCGGATTCCGCAGAGGTGATTTCAATAAAGAATATTAATTCGGTTTGAAATAATGAAAGTATGATGCCACACCTCACCGGTGTGGCATTTTTGTTTTATGGAAAATCGTTCTGATCCTTTCCATCTTTTGGCACTGTAAATCCCTTCCTCTATTTTTGCCGGCCTGATAAAAAATTATGGAACAAGAAAACCTCGCCCGGTGGGTAGATCTGATTTCGAAAGAAATTTCACAGCCTTTAAAAAATGTGGCTGCGGTGGCCCAACTGCTGGCCGAGGGAGCGACTGTACCCTTCATTTCGCGATACCGCAAAGAAATGACCGGCAGCATGGACGAGGTGATGATAACGGCCATACGCGATCGCATAGAGCAGTTGCGCGATTTGGACAAGCGCAGGGAAACAGTTATATCATCAATTGAAAAACAAGGCAAACTTACGCCCGAGCTCATGTCGGCAGTGGTGATGGCACAAACACTTGCCGAGTTGGAAGATATTTATTTGCCCTATCGCCCCAAGCGGAAAACCCGTGCCAGTGCTGCTAAAGAAAAAGGGCTTGAACCGTTGGCCCAAAAACTTTTTGATCAGGAGAATTTTGACCCCGAAGCAGTTGCCCAATCATTTATAGATTCTGAAAAAGGTGTTACCAATGCACAAGATGCGTTGGAAGGAGCCCGCGATATTGTTGCCGAATGGGTGAGTGAAAATCCTGACACAAGAAAGCATGTTCGTGAATTATTTTGGAGTGAAGGGTTGATTGAATCGCGGGTTTTCAAAAGCAAGGAAACCGAAGGGCAAAAATTTAAGGATTACTTCGAGTGGAGTGAGCCCATTACTAAAACGCCTTCCCATCGGTTGCTGGCCATGCGCAGGGGAGAAAAGGAAGGGATATTATCACTCGATATTTTTCCTCCCGAAGAATTGGCGATCACCTCGATGGAGCGTCAATACATTAAAAAAGAAAACCCAGCTGCCGAGCATGTAAAACTTGCCATCAAGGATTGCTACAAAAGATTGTTGCGCCCTTCCCTTGAAACCGAAGTGCGCATGGAATCGAAAATGAAAGCGGATGAAGAAGCCATAAAAGTATTTGCATCCAACCTGAAAGAACTTTTGCTCACCGCACCACTTGGTCAAAAAAATGTGTTGGCATTAGATCCTGGCTTCCGGTCGGGTTGCAAAGTAGTGTGCCTCGATCGTCAAGGCAAACTGTTGCATTACGATGTGATATTTCCTCACGAGCCTCAACGCGAAAGTGCAAAATCATCGGCCTTGATAAAATCGCTATGCGAAAAATTTGAGATAGAGGCGATTGCGATTGGCAATGGAACTGCCGGCAGGGAAACAGAATCGTTTGTAAAATCCATTGGCTTGCCGCACAAAATTTTGGTGATGATGGTGAACGAAAGCGGGGCCTCGGTATATTCTGCTTCGGTCGTTGCGCGCGAAGAATTTCCCGACAAAGATGTAACCGTACGCGGGGCTGTTTCCATTGGCAGAAGGCTGATGGATCCGTTGGCCGAATTGGTAAAGATCGATGCCAAGTCAATTGGTGTAGGCCAATATCAGCACGATGTAGAGCAAACAAAATTAAAACAGGGGCTGGATGATGTGGTGATGAGTTGTGTGAACTCGGTGGGTGTTGAAGTAAACACTGCCAGCAAGGAATTGCTTTCATACGTGTCTGGTTTAAGTCCAGCGTTGGCAAAGAATATTGTCGAGTTCCGAAATCAGCACGGCCCGTTTAAAGACCGCGACTCGTTGATGAAAGTATCGCGCCTGGGGGAAAAAATATTTGAGCAAGCGGCAGGCTTCTTGCGCATCCGCGAAGCAGAAAATCCATTGGATTCCAGTGCGGTGCATCCGGAAAGCTATCCCATCGTTCAACAAATGGCTGCAGACTTAGGCTGCTCGGTAAAGGACCTGATGAACAGCAGCGAACTAAGGAAGCAACTTGATTTAAAA
>JANOQB010000269.1:0-1683 GCA_031422215.1 Cytophagales bacterium
ATTTGGTTTTGTGCATCGGTTTCCAAATATTCAATAGCTGCCGTATAACTTGCGCTGAGCACTTCGCGCGATTTTTTGTGATCGGGGTTTTGCTTTAGATGAGCTACTGCTTGACTAACGGCTCCGTAGTAATCGCCACGTTTTAAAGCAACTTTGCCGGAAGAGCAGGAATCTAAAATAAGGAGGGAAAAGAACGCGATAGGAAATAAATATGGTTTCATGGCTATGCTCTTCATTATAAATGAATGCCTCAATTTAGAAAAAAATTTATTGTAGTAGCCCAAAGATTTCTAGTGGGTGCATGACAAATTGCACTTTTTGCGACAAGTCCGATAGGAATTGAATTTGAATAGCCCCCAATGAAATTGGGGTTGAATAGATTCAGATGAAGCAACCCTGAAAGGGTTGAATATTGATACACATTCAACCCTTTCAGGGTTGGCGCAAACGTTGCGAATACTTACCCCCGGTTTCACCGGAGGTTATTCAAATTCAAGCCCTTCGGGCTAGTATCATTTGTCATGCACCCAGTACAAAACAGAAGGTATTTGTAGTAAACAAAATACTTTATCTTTGTTGAAATTCTTTTTATGGTAGCCGATAACAAACTCACCAACCTTCAACTTGAACTACTCAAGATGTTTCGTTTTGACTTAAAAGAAAAGCAGTTGATCGAGATCAGGCGGTTGTTGGCAACTTATTTTAGTGAACAAGCAACCGATGAAATGGACAAACTCTGGGAAACCAATAACTGGGACGCAGACACCATGAAGAAATGGGCAAAGGAACATACTCGCACCCCCTATAAGCCGTGAGAATTGTTTTGGATAGTAACGTGATGTTGGTATGCATTCCAAAGAAATCCCCTTATCGAGCAGTTTATGATTCTTTTCTAAATGAGAAATATTCATTGAGCATCAGTAATGAGGTACTGACTGAGTACATGGAAGTACTCACTCGATTTTCTACCGGAACGGTTGCCAACAATATTGCCGAATTGCTTCTATCTAAGTCCAATGTTATCAAGGCTGATACATATTATCGTTGGAACTTGATAACCACCGATACTGACGATAATAAGTTTGTTGACCTTGCCGTTGCTACCAATTCAGATTATATAGTTACAAACGATTCTCACTTTAATGGTTTAAAGGATATTGCCTTTCCTAAGGTAAACGTAATTGACCTTGATCAATTTATGGAAATCATAAAGAATCTCTAGTCCCGAATAGGATGAGTACCGCTCGCTGAGTTTTGCTAAATTTCTTCACTGTCTTATGGCCTACTTCTCAACTTCCAATATTCGCTGGATTCCCAAACTTTTTCTTAAAACATTTTGAGAAATTCGATTGGTCATTGAATCCAACTTGATAATCACTTCATTTCAACTACCGCACCCCAATCAAATGCAGCATGCTCGTGGTGGCTTACATACCCTAATTGATTGTTCAACATCGAAGTGTTGCCAATTTTAAAAGTTGGTGTGGGTTGATGATGGTGGCCATAAATCCAATAGTCAGCTCCCGATGTTTCAATCAAATCAAACAGTTCCACGGCAAAGGCTTCGTTCAATATACTGGTCTTGTATTTTTCGGGGTAGTGAAAAAATGTGGGCACGTGGTGCGACACCACAATTGTTTTCTCTGTCTTCTTCACGAGTTCGGTTTCCAAAAAATGGCGGCA
>JANOQB010000270.1:0-11440 GCA_031422215.1 Cytophagales bacterium
GGTTGTATCTGGGGCAGGTGCCCTACAAAGATTTTGGGATGCCCATCGGCTTTGGGTTTTTTATTTTTCCCCTACTGGCTTTTTATATTTTTGGCCCTACACTCAAAGCCCTTTTGCTAAGCCAGGTGATAGTGAACATTATAACCACCTTAACATTTAGGGCCATTATTAAAAAGCTCGGCCTCAACGAGGGCCGCGCGTTGATCGCCACATTCGTCTTTCTGCTCTCCTATTCCTTTTTGTATTTCTGGCCATGGTACAATTTCACCGCCATCATGTTTGAGATGATCGGGCTGTATTTCATTTTGCTGGTGGTAGATTCTGATGTGGCAAAGAAGAATTTTTTATATCTGGGCGGAGCGGCCTTTTTTATATTCTTAACATTTTTTACCAAGCAGGACTACGGTGGTCTGGCCTTCATCTTTGCTTTTATTTTGATCGCCTACATTGCCTGGTTGAAAAAGAAATGGATTTTTCTTCCAGCCTTCGCGTTGTTTTATGCGGTATCGGCCGCGCTGTTCATACTTCCTTTTTTAAACTCCGAATTTGCCTATTGGTTCAATGTGGGGCAGGCACCTCATAACAGCCGCCTTTATCTGTATTCCATATTTGAAGTGATCATGCAAGGCTCTCAATGGGAGAAGTTTTATTTGCTGGTACTTGCTATGGTACTCATAAGCAAATTTTCGGCAGGAAGTTTTGATATGAAGGACAGCAAATTCATGATTCCCTTTTTGATGGTGGCGGGCATGATCATGGAAGCCCTGATCACGAAATCGACCAGCGGCAACTCCCTTGAAAACACCACGTATTACCATGCTTTTGGGTTCGCCTTTTTATTGGTACAGTTGCCCGATGATTTTATCCCACAAAAAATACGGTGGATAATACCGGCCATGTTCGTTGTGTTTATTTGGTGGTCTTCCGAATACTGGAAATATGCGGGCAGGGTATTTAATTTCCGAAAACCAGTGATGCGAGGAAAAAGTATTTTGGAGGCCTCTTTTCAGGGTTCATGGACGTTGAGCAACATGAAAACATTTAAGGGCATAAAACTTCCAAGCGAAACCATCCATGGGTTGGAACGTGTGCACAGCCTTCCCCTTTTCAGTTCAGCAAAAGAATTGAAGGTTTTGAATTTGACAGAGCTAACACCGTTGGCGTTGGAGTGGAAATATACACCCCTCAAAGGGTTGCCCTTGTGGTATCATCAGGGTGTTGCCATCTTTCCCAAACAGATTGATGAGATTTGCAATTCGATCACAAACAATGAATACGATCTGGTTATGTTCCAGACTATTCCAAGCCTTGATAATTTTTTCCCCAATGATTTGCGCAACTGCCTGATCGACCACTATAAATTGAAAGACAAATTTATCGCCCCGCGCAAAGAAGGAGACTCCTACATTGAAGTATATACGGTACCCGATCCTGAATAGTCTATTTTGAAATTATCTGTTGTAATACCTTGCTACAATGAGGCAGGCAATATCCCGTTGATCATTGCCCGGTTTACCGAGGTTTTAACTGAGGGCCTTGATTGCGAAATCATCTTGGTCAACAATGGTTCAACGGATAACTCTTCCGAAATCTTTAAAAGGGAACTGGAGAAAATAAACGATGTTCGGTTTCGTGTAGTGAGGGTTTCTAAAAATCAGGGCTACGGATTCGGAATATTGTCGGGCCTTGCCGCTGCCCAGGGCGATGTACTAGCGTGGACCCATGCCGATATGCAAACCGACCCGAAAGACGTTATCCACGCTTTTGACGTTTACAAGAAGCACAACAATCCATTGGTATTTGTAAAAGGCAAACGGATGTCGCGGGCCATTATGCCACTCTTCTTTACGTGGGGCATGGGGCTGGTGGCTTCATTCGCATTAGGCCAAAACCTGCACGACATTGGGGCACAGCCAAAATTGTTCAGCCGCTCGTTTTATATAAAGCACTTGAAGGAAAAAGCCCCGTGGGATTTTTCGTTGGATATGTATGCACAGTATTGGGCGCAGCGCGAAGGAAAAATTGTAGAGGTACCTGTTTACTTTGCCAAGCGTTTGCATGGTGAGGCCAAAGGTGGGGGCAGCATCAAAACAAGGATAAAAGTAACTCAACGCGTTTTTTCATACATCCTCGAATTGAGAAGGCAGCTAAAAAATTTGTAATGATTGCATGGGTAACTCCCTTTTTACTTTACCTTTATTTTTACTTTAACAATGTGTTAAGGTTTTATAAAGTCAATTATGATCCATGTCAATATAAACCCTAGACGGTTTACCGGATTTCTTCTCATCGTTTTTTTTCTGTTTTTGGTTGCCCACCTAGCCGCAGTGCTCTTAAGATACAAGGTGATGCCCGAAAGCAATTTTGTTGAAAAGCTGGATCAGTTTTGGAATTTTGACCAAGAAGGAAACCTGCCCACGTATTTCAACACCATGCTGCTGTTTCTTTCTGCGCAGTCGTTTCTGTTGATTGCCTTTCTTGGCTCGCATACCAAACTGTATTTCAAAACCTATTGGTATGTTCTCGCCATCGTTTTTTTCCTTCTCAGCATTGATGAGTTTACCCGCATCCACGAGGGGTTCAACTATTATGTTCCCAAATTTCTGGGCATTGGAGGCAGCGGCATTTGGAAGTTTGCCTGGATTATCCCCTATGGCATATTGGCAATTTTATTTGGGCTTTACTCCATAAAATTCCTGTTGTCGCTTGAAAGAAAATTTCAAATCGGATATGTGGTGAGTGGAGCTTTGTATGTGATGGGGGCTGTGGGCATAGAGGCGATCGGTGGAATTATCTATGAAAGCAACAGCGACTCCACATCCTTTGAATACATATTTTTTCTGTTGACTCTGGAAGAATCGCTCGAGATGCTCGCCTTGATCTTGCTGCTGAACTACAATCTTAAATTCCTCCTCGCCAATCAGAAAGGCACATCGGAAAAAACTCAATAAGGTCTAATCTGATAATGCCGCAGGCAAAGCCTATGATCAACAATCAAAACTCATGGAAATTTATTAAGGTTTTGTTTTTCACTTTTCTGGTGCTGCTGATAGCACACCTCACGGTTTTGGTATTGAAATTCAAAATTATGCCGGAAAGCAATTTTGCAGAGCTATTGGATCAGTTCCTGAATTTCGATAGGGAAGTAAATTTTCCCATGTACTTCAATGCGATCCTCCTCTTTCTTTCGGCACAAACCTTTCTTTGATTGCCTATCAAAACACCAATACCAAATTCTATTTCAAAACATATTGGTACATTCTTTCCTTTGTCTTTCTACTGTTAAGCATTGATGAATTTGTAAGGATACACGAGTGGTTTATCGAATGGACACCCAGACTATTTGGTGTTGGTGGCATCGGTATTTTAAAGTTTGCGTGGATTATACCCTACGGCATCTTTGTTATTCTTTTTGGGCTATACTCCATAAAATTTCTGCGTTCGCTTGAAAAGAGTTTTCAAAAAGGATATTTGATCTGTGGTGCCTTGTTTGTTTTGGCCACCATTGGCATTGAGTCTTTAGGTGGAATAGTCTATGAACAAAACAATGATTCGCGAAGCTTTGAATATTTACTTTTTTATACAACCCTTGAAGAGTCAATGGAGATGTTGTCCTTAATACTGTTGTTAAATTATAATCTCAAATTTCATATCAACTATAATTCCGCCTTAGCCGCCAAAAGCCTAACTTTACCTTTAAGTTAACAGTATTAGCAAATGAAGCAACGGGATTCTTAAAATCATTGTTATGAATCTCTTCCATAATCCAGATTGGGTATTGTTGCAAACAAGTGGGAATGCCACCTTAGCAGATGTTCCTCAACAATTTTTTGATAAAATAAACGAAGGGTTAATTCGGCTAAGTAAAAATGATGCTCCGATTGTCTCCATAGTAATCCCTGTTTGGAATGAGGAATTGAATATCGTTAAAACACTTTTCTCACTTTCACAAAATGTAACAACCCATGCCACTGAGATAATTGTAGTGAACAATAATTCAAAAGACCGCACGGAGGAAGTGCTTTCTAAATTTAAAATCAAATCGTTTTTCCAAGGTGTTCAGGGTTGTGGCCCTGCCCGGCAGCTTGGCCAGGAGCTGGCATCAGGAAAATATATTCTGATGGCCGATGCCGATTGCTTTTATCCAACCACGTGGATACAAACGATGATTGACAAACTTCAACCCAATGAAGTTTCTTGCGTGTATGGCCGGCATTCGTTTATAGCCAATTCCCGCTTGCAACGGTTTAATTTTTTTCTCTATGAAATATTACGGGATTTTTTGATTGAGCTAAGGCATTTTAAAAGACCGTATTTGAACGCCTTGGGAATGTGCATGGCTTACAGAAAAGAGTTCGGTCTAAAAGCCGGGTTTGACATGCGCAATGTGCGAGGGGAAGATGGCCGTTTGTGTTTCGATTTGATGCAGTATGGCAAAATTGAAAAAATACCACGCTCGCTAAGAGTTTGGACACCACCGCGAACAATTGGCAAAGAGCGCGGTATATTGTTTTCTCTTTCAAGGCGTTTGCTTATTGAGTTTAGCCGGTTTCATGAGTTCTTTTATAAGAAACAAACCCATGACACCCACGCATCCAAAAATTATTCGCTCTTCAAATTTAGATGGCCAACCAAAAACAAGAAGTGATGAGGCGTATCACAAAAATGAAAGGCTGCACTTTATCGAGCGCAGCCTTTTTTTAAATCACATCTGTTATCAGTCTTTCTTTAACACCCGCATTCTGGTGGTTCCTATCGATAAGAAATAGATACCTTTTGGCAGGTCTTTCATTTCGATATTGGTTTCAGATAACCCAACTTCGAATTGTATGGTCCTTATATGACGACCCGTGTGGTCATAAACATTAACCTCACGTGCCTCCACAGAGCCTTTGAACACAGTGATCTCCGATGTGAAAGGATTGGGATAGGCAGTCGCAGATAATTCCTTTACCTCCTCTTCAGTTTTTGCGATAGGCACATCTTGAGCGGTGCGTGCCGAACTTGGGGCAACCGGGTTGCCAACTAAGAACAACTTGCTGCTGGGGATCAATTGCTTAGCGACAATACTGGGAGGATCGTAGCTTACCAATAATGTTTCTCCGCCAGCACTTTCAAAAAAAGTTACTGTAATGGGAAAGCGGCCGGTAGAGGCGAACGTATATACACCTGATCGCTCGCGCGGGCCATGCAATCCATCATTTTCAACCACAAGAATATTATTGATATACAGGCGGCTTCCATCATCTGAATTTGTAAAGAATGAATGTGCACCTACTTCATCAATCTGGATAAACCCATCGTAGGAAAAAACGAAATTATCAAGACGGACCTTCGCACTGAGGTCGAAGTTTGGTATCACCCCGGTCTTTTGCGGAACCACAGCAAAATCAAACGTAGCTAAACTTGTAACCGCGGTTACAGGCTCATAGTATTTATAAAATAGACCTCCATCAGGAACGTAAAGTGTGGTTGTCACTATTGCCGATCGGTTGCCACGTGCATCTACGGCACGCACGCCTACTGTATAGGTTGTGCCGGGAGTAAGGTTGACAAGAAGAAAAGAATTGCCCGGTGCGGTGCCTGCCAAGGTCGAACCGAGAAATACTTCATAAGGCGCAAGCATATCATTGTCAATGGAAGGCAACCAGCTAACTGTGGATTTTAAATCGACAACGCTTGTCACTTGCACATTGGACGGTGCGGTTGGCACTATGGTGTCGTCTGGTAACGTAACGGTTTTTTCGTTCGAAAATTTCCCATCGTTGCCCCCAATGGCACGCACCCGGTAGCGATACTCGGCAAATGGCCTCAGCCCCTGGTCAATAAAGCTCAATGTGTTCGCGATCACTATTCCCACCACTTTGTAAGACTCGGAAGCATATCCGTTCAAGGCCCTTCTCGTCCTCCATATTTCATAATATCCCTCGCCTGGCGAATCGGTCCACGTTAACGAAGCTTGTGTGATTGATAGTGCCGTTGGTGTGGCAAGGACTGGAGCAGTAGGACCAACATGCGGTGAAGTGTAAACCACCTTGATCGTATTAGATAGTTGACTTTGGCATCCAATACTTAGCCCAGAAATTTCCTTTATTTTAAGCGTGTAATTTCCCACATCGGTTATAAGGCCGATATTGAGCGATACGTTTTTCTTATTCACGGTAGTAGTGCCAACTTTCACTCCGTCTTTAAACCAATTGTATTGCGCGAAGCCCGCAGGTGCCATTAGGTCAACCACATTCTTTGCACTTATATCAATAGGAAGAACAACAGAGCCTGTGTTTGTTATAACTGGCGAATAAACAGAAAGCGGCTTATGGGTAACGTTTACAGGAAAGGATTCGTACCAAAGATTATCGTTGCGCATAAACTTGACTGCATATGTTCCTACCTGTGCGGTTTTCAAATATCGTGTTGTGGCACCGGGTATAGCCGACCCATTAACAGTCCACTGATAAAATTTAAAGCCGGCCGAAAATCCTAATCTCAACGTATCTGATTCGGCCTGACAAATTCGGGGGTCTCCACCAAAGACATAAATTTTCCTTTTATCCTGGGCCAATATCCACGAGAAAAAATCAGGCTCTGAATAGGCAGCGTTCCAGGTGCTGTGGCCGAGGCTCGGATACAAGGTATAGCGCGGGTTGCCACCTTTTGTTTTTAACGTATTGATCACTTTGAGCGCAGCCGATGGAGTGGGATTGGTATCAATCCCTCCCTGAAATAACCATAAGGGTGTTGTAACGTGAACATTGGTCATATCCTCGGTAGTGCTTGCCACTGCCGACATGGGCAATATGGCGGCAAACAAATCCGGACGCTTTGATGACACATCCCAGGTGCCCCTGCCACCATTCGATAATCCATGCATGTATATCCTGTTGTTGTCAACCTGATAATTGTTGATCATATATTCCACTATTTTAATGGCCATTGCGCCATTGGTGCTCAGCACACCACTGTTCCAACCGCTTTCCCATGCACCACTGTGACTGACCTGTGGAAAAATCACGATGCCAGGAAACGCCCTGGGGTTTGTTGAAGAACGGGTTACCGCATCGCGGTGCTGTTGACCTCCATGCATAAGATTATGTCCATTGTTGTCATAGCTCAAATCCGCAACGGCATAGGTGAATTTTCCCGACCATGATCTGCCCGACTCGCCCGCGCCATGGAGCATAACAATCATGGGGTATTTTTTCGCATTCTTCTTGTCATATCCCGCAGGAAAAATGGCGCGCCAATTCATGAACTCCACCACACTTCCGGTTGCATTTTTATTGGTGTAGGTAAATTCTTTGTATTGGCTGTCATCCCAGGTAACCATTTTAAAATAATGGTCGGGAATATTTCTTCGCGTTGTGAAGCCGCTATCGTAGCGTAGCGTTTGAGCAAAAACTGTTTGGCCAGCAGTGATGAAGGCAATTGCAAACATTAACTTTTTCATGGAGTAATATTTATTTGGTTTATCATTAACGATCAAGAAACTGGTTTCCGGGCATAGCAACATAAGGGTGCGGCTTGGTTTACGCCCATCGAGGAATAATAGTGCCGGGTTTTTTCCTATGATTTTGCTTTTTAATCAGCGTTTATAAAAATGGGGTGGGGAGTTTGTTCCCACATAGCTGATCAACATTTCCACATCCTTGCCAGTCTCAAGGATTATAGATTATTTTTGTTGAATCAGCCCAACCTTTCACAATAGCTTATCCCAACACCTCACATTTTTTTAATTAACCTCCTTCCAATCCCAAACTCTCCTTACCTTCGCGCAGGCAATAACAATGACACGCACCGTTTCCATCCTTCTCTTGATCGCTTACCTTACCTCCTTCACCGAGTTCAGTGAAGTGCTGCGGCTGCCTTTGCTCATTCAGCATTATGCCGAACACAAAAGCCAGGTGAACGAGATGTCCTTCACCGAATTTTTGGCCATGCACTACAAAACCGATGTGGCGCATGACGACCAAGACCACGAGCTCCCTTTCAAAGATTGCAGCCACTCGTTGTGTTGTTCATCGGTGGTATTGCCAGCACAAAAAATTTCCTTGAGCGTTAATGCAGTTGCAGTCAACCAAATTCACACGTCCTTCTATTTGCTCCACGAGCCTGAACTTCTTTCGGGCGATATTTTCCAACCACCTAAGATTAGTTGACAAAGGGCAATTGACAATAAAGGCTTGTCAATTGCATTTTTGATTTTATTGAAAAGTCTCTTGTCAACTGACTAATTGAAACCGTACATTATTTTTTCACACTTGGCCCATTTGCCAAAATCTTTGTCAATTGCCCTTTGTCAATTGCCTATTTTCTATTAACAATTTTACACTAACAACCAACGAGCCATGCTCAACGCCATCATCCGTCTCTCCATCCAAAATAAATTTATAGTTGGGCTCTTTACCATTGCGCTCATTGGGTGGGGCAGCTATTCTTTTACCCAACTGCCCATTGATGCCGTGCCTGACATCACCAATAACCAAGTGCTCGTAATCACTTCGGTGCCTTCGTTGGGTGCGGCTGATATTGAGAGGCTCATCACTTTTCCCATCGAGCAGGCGAACAGCAACATTCCTGGCATCATCGAGTTGCGTAGTTTTTCGCGCTTCGGTCTCTCGCTCGTCACCATTGTGTTTGACGATGATACCGATGTGTATTGGGCGCGGCAACAAGTGACCGAGCGGCTCGCGATTGTCAAAGAACAAATTCCGCAGGGCATGGGTGTGCCTGTTCTCGCACCAGTCACCACGGGGCTTGGCGAAATTTATCAATACACGGTGAAGGCAAAGAAGGGGTACGAAAGTAAATACAACATCACCGAGTTGCGCACCATTCAAGATTGGATTGTTCGCAGGCAACTGTTGGGTGTGCCCGGTGTGGCCGATGTGAGCAGCTTCGGTGGAAAATTAAAACAATATGAAATTGCTGTTGACCCGAACAAATTGAAATCGTTTGGCTTGAGCGTGAACGATGTGTTCGCTGCCCTTGAAACCAACAACCAAAATACGGGCGGTGCCTACATTGAAAAACTTGAAACCGTGCTCTACATACGCAGCGAAGGATTGATCGGAAGCCTCGATGACATCTCAACCATCGCAGTAAAAAATACGGCCAATGGTACTCCATTATTTATTAAAGATGTGGCCGAAGTGCGCATGGGCAATGCCATCCGCTATGGCGCAGTCACGTTCAATGGCGAAGGCGAAGTGGCGGGCGCAATTGTTATGATGTTGAAAGGCGCAAACAGCAGCCAGGTAATCAACGATGTAAGAGCGCGGATCGAACAAATCAAAAAAACATTGCCCGAAGGTGTGGAGATTGACCCATTCCTCGACCGCACCAAAATGGTGAACAACGCCATCGGCACAGTGCAAACCAATTTGATGGAAGGCGCACTCATTGTGGTGTTTGTGCTCGTGCTCTTCCTTGGAAATTTCCGCGCGGGGATTTTAGTCGCTTCGGTAATCCCGCTTGCCATGCTCTTTGCTGTGAGCATGATGAATTTGTTTGGTGTGAGCGGTAACCTGATGAGCTTGGGTGCATTGGATTTCGGTTTGATCGTGGATGGCGCGGTGATAATTGTAGAAGCCGTGATGCACCAATTGGCCATTGGAAAATCGTTTGGCACCTTGAATAGGCTTACGCAAAAAGAAATGGATGAAGAAGTAAACCACTCCGCAGGCCGCATGATGAACAGTGCCGTGTTCGGCCAAATCATAATCCTGATTGTATATCTGCCCATCTTCACGCTCGAAGGCATTGAAGGAAAAATGTTCAAGCCCATGGCGCAAACCGTAGCGTTTGCTTTGCTCGGTGCTTTCATCCTTTCCATCACCTATATTCCCATGATGAGTGCCTTTTTCCTTAGCAAAAAAACTACGCACAAGAAAAATATTTCCGACCGGATGATGGCCGCGATAGAGCGAGCCTATGAGCCTGCGCTTGAAAAAATATTGAACTTCCCGAAAATGGTTGTGGCGGCTTCACTCGCATTGTTCGCCTCCGCGTTGATCGTGCTGTCATTTCTGGGAGGAGAATTTATTCCCGCACTGGAAGAGGGCGACTTTGCTGTGGATACCCGTGTGTTGCCAGGCAGCAACTTGACCGTATCGGTGGATGCTACATTGAAAGCCGAGCGGATACTTCTCGGTTTTCCGGAAGTATTAAAAATTGTTGGCAAAACCGGAAGTGGTGAAGTGCCCACCGACCCCATGCCCATTGAAGCGAGCGACTTGATGGTGATTTTAAAAGATAAAGACGAGTGGACAACGGCCAAAACGTTTGATGAGTTGGCAGAAAAAATGAGCGAGGCCGTATCGGTCTTGCCAGGTGTGACATTCGGATTTCAATATCCCGTGCAAATGCGTTTCAACGAATTGATGACGGGCGCACGGCAAGATGTGGTTTGCAAAATTTTTGGTGAGGACTTGGACACACTAAGTTTCTACGCAAAGAAAATTGGTGACATCGTGAACTCCGTGGAAGGAAGCTCGGATTTATATGTAGAGGCGGTTGTTGGTATGCCCCAAATTGTGATTGGATATAACCGCTCGGCCATTGCACAATATGGGTTGAACATTTCCGCCATCAATAAAATTGTGAACACCGCTTTTGCGGGACAGAGCACGGGGCTTGTGTACGAAGGTGAGAAACGTTTCGATTTGGTTGTCCGGTTTGCCGGTGAGCAGCGCAAAGATTTGAGCGATGTGCAAAGCCTGTTGATACCCACGCCCAACGGAGACCAAGTGCCGCTGAGCCAACTGGCCGAAGTGGAAATCAAAGAAGGCCCCAACCAAATACAGCGCGAAGATGCCAAGCGCAGGATCATGGTGGGCTTCAATGTGCGTGGCCGCGATGTGCAGTCCATTGTAAACGAGTTACAAAACAAAACAGGATCACAAATAAAATTTCCGCCCGGATATTATGTAACCTACGGTGGTGCCTTCGAAAACCTGAATGCGGCCAAGCAAAGGCTTGCCATTGCAGTGCCCGTGTCGCTGCTGTTGATTTTTATTTTATTGTTCTTCGCCTTCAACTCGGTGAAGCATGGATTGTTGATTTACTCAGCCATTCCGCTCTCGGCCATCGGTGGGATTTTTGCGTTGGCCGCGAGGCAAATGCCGTTCAGCATAAGCGCGGGTGTTGGCTTCATTGCTTTGTTTGGTGTGGCGGTGTTGAATGGCATTGTGTTGGTGGCAGAGTTCAACCGCCTGAAAGCCGAAGGAAATCACACATTAAAAGATATTGTCATGATGGGAACAAGAGTTAGACTTCGCCCTGTGCTGATGACGGCCCTTGTGGCCTCACTTGGTTTTCTGCCGATGGCGTTGAGCAACGGTGCGGGCGCGGAGGTGCAGCGGCCGCTGGCCACAGTTGTTATTGGCGGATTGTTGATTGCTACATTCCTTACTTTGTTCGTGCTGCCTGTGTTGTATGTTTT
>JANOQB010000271.1:0-2453 GCA_031422215.1 Cytophagales bacterium
GGTTGGGCAATCTTTATTTGCAAGATGGTGTTTGGAACGGTGAGCGGATTTTGCCGGAAGGGTTTGCGAAATTTGTGAGCACACTGGCGCCCGCCTGGGAAGCAGATGGAAGGCCAATATACGGAGCACTCTTTTGGATAAATGGAGATGGAGCGCGGCCAATTCCCAAAGAAGCATATATGATGCTGGGGGCCGGTGGGCAGTCCACCACAATTATTCCATCGCACGATTTGGTAATCGTGCGCCTGGGCCACTTCAAAGGTTCGAAGGCGGGTGGCGAGGCATTGGACAAATCATATTCGCTGCTGATGGAGGCAGTGCCGGAGGGTAAATAGTTTTTTTGTTAATGATTGTCAATACCCTGCCATAGTCCTTTTCTGAAATAACGGCCGCAAAATAGTTCGGTCCAACAGGATGAGCGCGAGGCCCAGGTTTAAAAAGATAATCCCGTTCACTAAAATTTTTCCATTGAAGGGAATTGTAAACGAAGGATCCTCTATCCATTTGTTTTTCAAAGGCAAAGCATCTACTACCAATGAAGTGGTGGTATTATCGAATACGCCATTGGTCAACAACATCAGCCCAATGCCCGATGCAATGATTATCCCCATCAGCAGCAACAACCCTTTGCGGGGGGAAAATAAGGATAAGGCTGGGCGGGCGTCCAATTCTTCCATCACTTTTTGTGTAAAGTTTTTGGAGGGCGTTTCAAACGTTGCCTTGCTCATTAAAAAATAGCGCACGGATTGCAATTCCTCCAACCGCGTTTTTAAGGGTAGAGAATGCTGGATTTCTTCTTCCAATTTTCTTTTCTGTAAAGAATCCAATTCGCCATCTACGTAGCGGATCAGTTCTTCTTCTTTGGCAGGTGATAACTTTTCCATATCCCTATAAAGTTAATGCTTCTTTTTTTAACAATCCTGTCAGTTCATCGGCCAGCCTCAATCGCGCCCGGTGGATGCGCACTTTAATGGTGTTGATGTTTTGCCCCATCATTTCCGCCACTTCTTCCATGCTGAACTCTTTGATGTAGAACAATTGTATCGCCAGGCGGTCGGCTTCATTCAATTTGTCCATCGCCTTGGCAATGAAAACCTGCTTATCGTCTTGTTCAGTTTTGCTATCGGCCTGCTCAGAATATTCGATGATCGTGTTTTCTAAAGTTTGAAAAACCGGCTTTCTTTTTCGCTTATAGCTGATGGCGGTGTTGAACACAATCCTGTAAAGCCACGTGCTGAATTTTGCCTGACGGTTAAAATTTTTTAGGTATTGAAACGCTTTGACGAACGAGTCTTGTGCGGCCTCCTCAGCATCGGGCCGGGTTTCCAAAATCTTCATGGCGATGGTATAAGCATAACTTTTGTACGCATCCACCAACTTGGCATAGAGCTGCCGCTCCCCAGCCAATATGCGGTCAATCAATAAATATTCCTCCTCCGTTGTGATGATCACAGCACTTGGACGCTTGTTTTGATTTTGAAGTTACATAATATTGGGGATTAGGTATCAGGCATGGGGCATAAAGGATCAAAAACTCAAATACATTTGCCAGTACATTAATTTTTTCCTGAACATTGTAACCGCACTGAGAAAGCCCGCGTCATAGGTGCAAAAATTAACAACTACAGTTATGAACGAACATGAAGTAATCATTCCGGTATTGGGCATTATGCTGCCAATCATCATTGCCCTCGGTGCTTTTGTTATGATGGTATATATCCGCAAGTATGATAACATCGAGCGTATGGCCATCATCGATAAAGGGCTAAGCCCCGACCTCTTTAAAAAAGAACGTTCCACATCTGGAGCATTGCGTGCATCGCTCTTGCTGATGGGCGCAGGCATGGGCTTGCTGATGGGCTATTGGCTCGACCGTGCGTTTGACATGGAAGAGGTTGCCTATTTTTCTATGATTTTCATTTTTGGTGGGCTCGGCTTGGGTTTAGCTTACCTTATTGAAGAGAAGAAGCAGAAGTAGATTTGAGATTTAGGATTTGAGGAAGTGGGCAATTGATATTGATTTAATAAAAATAGTAAATCTCCTTACGCTCACTATTGCCTAACACCTAATGCCTAATTCTCAAATCCCAATTCCCAACCCCTACTATCTCATCTTCGATCGCTTGATCAAATAAGCCTGAAGCACTTCAAAATAGCCATCGTGGGTGTTGGCAGAGATGAAATCGATTTTTAGTTGGTTGCACTTCATTTTCAAATTTTGGTGATAGGCTTTCAACTGAGTGGTGAATTGTTCTTTTATCTCCGTTGGGTTCAGCAATAGTCTTTCACCGCTTTCAAGGTCAATAAATTCATAAGGCCGCTCGCCAAACTTAAAATCAAGTTCGGTGTCGTGGTCGGTTACGTGAAAAAGTATCACCTCGTGCTTGTTGTGCTTTAAATGTTGCAGTGCCTTGAAAATTTCTTCGTCATCCGTTCCGCCTTCAAACATATCG
>JANOQB010000272.1:0-4626 GCA_031422215.1 Cytophagales bacterium
GACAAGTCTTTTAGTTGGGTGTATATGAAGTTGAGCGTAGTCGATACTTCCACACCGCTCAGGTAATCTTTTGGATTGATGAACGGATAGGAACGGTGCTTGTGTTTTCTTGTAAGCCACATGGCGTGGTTGTAAATCAAGCTGAGCGTGCCCGGTATTTCGAAGTCTATAGTCTTATCGCCAAGAAAGATATAGTCGCACGCCATGTCGGTGATGTTCCATTTATCCAATGGCACCGAATATTGATAGCCCAACGCAAACAAGGAAGCAGGCGTGATTTTTTCTTTGATGGAGAAATCCGCCACCACACGTGGCACCTGGTGCCCACCGATGTTTATAACCTCATGGGTTTTTCTCCTGCTATACGAATAAGGATTTATCGGATAGGTTTTTATATCGGGAATGACATGCGAAGTTTTGCGCGCCACATACCTGTCGGCCAATTCTTTTGCCACGGGCACTTCCGCCTCGGGCTCCTCGGTGAGCGATACGCGAATGGTATCGCCCAATCCATCTTCCAGCAACGAGCCAATACCCACCGAAGATTTTATGCGCCCATCTTCGCCATCGCCTGCTTCCGTCACGCCCAAGTGCAACGGGTATGGCTGAAACCCTTCTTCATCCAATTTCTGCACCAGCAACCGATATGCCTGCACCATCACTTGAGGATTGCTCGCCTTCATGGAAAGAACAATATCGTAATAATTCAAATCCTCACAGATGCGCAAAAACTCCAAGGCCGACTCCACCATGCCCAGCGGAGTGTCGCCATAGCGGCTCATGATCCTATCGGAGAGCGAGCCGTGGTTGGTGCCTATGCGCATGGCGGTGCCATACTCTTTGCAAATTTTTACCAGCGGAGTAAATTTATTTCGGATGCGGTCCAACTCGGCCTGATAGGTGGCATCGGAATATTCAATTTCCTCAAACCTTTTTTTATCGGCATAGTTGCCGGGGTTCACGCGCACCTTCTCTACAATGCGAGCGGCCAACTCGGCAGCGTTGGGAGTAAAATGAATGTCGGCAATCAATGGCACGGTATAGCCTTTGGCTCGGAGTTCCTTTTTTATCACCGCTAAGTTTTGCGCTTCCTTTAAGCTGGGTGCTGTAATGCGCACGTACTCGCAGCCAGCTTCCACCATGCGTATTGTTTGCTCAACCGAGCCTTTGGTGTCCATCGTGTCGATGGTAGTCATGGATTGAATCCGTATGGGATTATCGCCACCCATAGGCACACCCCCAATGTTCACAACGCGTGTTTTCCTGCGGCTGTAGCTCACTAAGCTATTGCAGTATTGATGAGCTTGAATGATTTGACTGTTCACGAAGCGAAATTTATCGTACAAAACTAACGCATTGATTTGGCTTTTGTTTGATCCCAAAATTTAAATATCCAAGTTGAAATTGGTCGCTTGGCCAATTCAAATCTTCATTTTTGCCATGACGATTATGAATATTGAGAGCGGGACTGAATTGAAGTATCTCATCGTTGCGGGACAACAACTAATTTTTGACCAACATCAACGAAGGGTTCAATTGAACAGCAATTCCAGATTTTTCAATTTCTTTTATAAAAGGATTGTCATCACTGGTTTCGCTGGAGTGGAAAGTATGTAGTTCGAGGCGAGGATAGCGATGAAGGATTTTTACAAGAGATTCTCGGTCAATAGGTCTGCAACCCGTAAATTTTTCGTCCCATACGGCCACATCTATATCCGAAAAGCGATGTGCTTTTGCTTTTGCAACAGAGCCAAATAATACAACCCTTGTTGGATTGTATCCTTCCAACCGCAAGTCACCGATTAGGCTGACAATTATTTGTTTTGCAATTCGGATAGTAAACATAATCTTAATTGATCCACCTGTTTAAGTTTTCCTTCCGTGTAAGTTTTTGTGGCCCTTTTATAGAATTTGTCCTTGTAGTCTTGATAGCGTCCTTCCAAATTCCAAGAATTCATTACACCCAAAAAATCTACATGGTCAGCGGAAAGCTTTAAGTCAGTCTGGGTGTATAGAAATTCTAGATCGTGGATGCGAGGCGGCTCGCTTTCTTCATTGTCTTTTGCCCAGTGTGCCTTTAATATTTTCTCAATCACCAAGTGAGAAAAGAAAAGAGCATGCATGTATTGCCCTGCCTGATGAAGGGCTTGAACGCTCGTCCAGTCACGTTCTGCCATGGTTAGCCAATGTGCAATGATTTCCTTTTTTCCCATAAAGCAAAGATACAAAAGGTGAAGGATGTTCCCCTATCCAGCAATTGTGTACGCGACAACTAAATATCCCCCAACTGAGGTCGTATCAATATTTCCTCTACCACCGAATGTTCCGATAACGAATAAGCTCCATGCACTGCTTCAGCCACATCTTCGGGTTTCATAAAGCGGGTATCAGGTAGTTCAGTTTCACCCCAACTGCTGGTTTTGGTAGCACCCGGCAACACAGCCGTAACACGGATGCCAAATCCTTTCAGTTCTTCCCGCAAAACTTTGGTAAAGCCCAACAAAGCAAACTTGGATATGGCATACGAGCCACCATTGGGATATGCCTTGATGCTGGCTATGGAACAAATCGTAAAAACATGGCCATGCTTGCGCGATTTCATGCCGCCAATAAGTCCGCGTGTTGTATAGTAAGAACTGTACAGGTTGCTGTGTATCATCCGTTCAAGAAGGCCATCAGGTTCTTCGGTGATTTGGCCCGGCTCAAAATATCCGGCATTGTTCACCAACACATCCACCGGGCGGTTTAATTTATTAATAAAATCCGTAAAGTCTTTCACTTGCTTTGTGTTGGCAACATCCGCTTCAAATGTGTAGGCATTAACTTTATGAACACGCTCAATTTGTTCTTTCAATTCTGTTAGGTCGGCCTTTTTTCGTGAGCACGTGGCGATATCAAAACCTGTCCCTGCAAAACGTTCGATGATGGCACGGCCTATGCCTTTGGTGCCACCCGTTACTACTATCAATTTGTTCATGCGAAAATATTTTATCTTTGGGCAATATAGCAATTCAACTACATGAAGGGATTTGGGCGGTACATGATTTTTTTGGGCTCCTTGCTGGTAAGGCGCGAAACGTTCAGAACCTATTACAATCTTACACTGGAAGAGTGCATCCAAATCGGCATCAAGTCGATTCTGTTGTTCATCCTCGTCTCCACCTTTATGGGTGCGGTTACAACTTTGCAAACGGCCGCCAACCTTGTAAGCCCATTTGTTCCCAGCTATATCATTGCGATGGTGGTACGCGAAATGACGGTGCTTGAATTGGCCCCCACCATCATGGCCGTGATCTACGCAGGCAAAGTTGGGTCGAGCATGGCCGGGGGCTTGGGCACCATGAAAATAACAGAACAAGTGGACGCATTGGAAGTGATGGGCATCAACTCTGCCTCTTACTTGGTGCTGCCCAAAATAGTTGCATCCATGCTTATGTTCCCTCTGCTGGTGATTGTGGCCGCGGTGTGCTCGCTGTTTGGAGGATACCTGGTAGGCACGCTTAATGACATAATTGCGCCTGGTGAATTTATTTATGGAATACGATATTCTTTTAATCCCTACTTTATCACGTTCGCGTTGATCAAGTCTTTTGTGTTTGCGTTCCTGATCAGTTCCATCTCATCATACCGGGGCTATTTCACTACGGGCGGTGCATTGGAAGTTGGCATTGCCAGCACACAAGCCGTTACCGCCAGCATCATTGCAGTTTTGTTGGCCGATTATTTTCTGGCATTTCTCCTTTTGTAAAAAGTATGATCAAGATAAAAAACATTTCTAAATCATTTTCTGGCAAGGCTGTCCTTAACGGCATCAGTGGCGAATTTGACAAAGGCAAAACAAACCTGATCATAGGCAGCAGCGGAACTGGCAAGAGTGTGTTGCTCAAGTGCATTGTAGGCCTGCTTCACCCCGACACGGGCACCGTGTTTTATGATCTTAGGAACTTTACCGAAGCTGATAAGGATATTAAGTCGGAGGTGCGCAGGGAAATAGGGATGTTGTTTCAAGGGGGGGCGCTCTTTGATTCTAAAAATGTGGAACAAAATGTCATGTTCCCGCTGGACATCCTTACCAAAATGCCGCTCTCAGAAAAAGCAGACCGTGTAAATTTTTGCCTTCAGCGTGTAGGCCTGGAAGGGGTGAACAAAAAAATGCCATCTGAAATAAGCGGGGGCATGAAGAAGCGGGTGGGCATTGCCCGGGCCATTGTGAACAACCCAAACTATTTGTTTTGCGATGAACCCAATTCAGGATTGGATCCTCAAACAGCCATTGTGATTGACGAGCTGATCATGGAAATAACCCACGAGTTTGACATCACAACTGTGGTGGTAACGCACGACATGAATTCGGTGATGGGCATTGGCGAAAAAATCATGTTCTTGTTTAAAGGTGACAAACTTTGGGAAGGATCGAACAACGAAATCATGAATACCGGTGTGAAAGAATTAGATGACTTTGTGTTCACCAACAAGATCATGAAGAATTTGAAGAACCGGGTTTAGGCTGAGGAGATAGAGACACGAACCAAGGCGGGTATGAACCAAATTCACAAAATATCCGGAAAGAGATTTTCTAACTGATGCTACGCACTTCGTGATTTCTTCGTGCCTTAGTGACTTCGT
>JANOQB010000273.1:0-8100 GCA_031422215.1 Cytophagales bacterium
ACCCGTCCGGTTCTGTTGGTAGTGCATCATCCTTGCTTCCACCACCTATCCACATCATACCTGTAGTGTACTTGGAACCATTGGGCACTACCATGGACACCCAATGCCACCACTCCGTTTCGTTCACCTCATTTTTGGTTAACCATTGCTGCGAAGTCATGCGCATCACATAGTAGGTATAAGTATCTTTCTTCGAGGTGTGAACGATCTCATACTTAAAATCCGGATCGGTGGCCAATACATAATCAAACAGCGGGCTACTTTCTTTAAAGGCCGGTTCGGTGGCTGCTGGTTTGCACGACCAGGAAAAAGCTGCAATGAAAACCAACGCAGTGGCCTTCAATAAAAATTGGTTTGCTTTCATTTGATATAGGTTGATGTTTAACGAAACAATTTATAAATAAAAAGGTGAAAGTAAGAAAGGAGGGTGCATGGCCAGGGAAATCGCTTTTAAGAATTTTAATTAAGGCTTGGATCAATCCCCTCAGACCAACTACAATTTTGAACCACATACATAGGTACATAGACTTTCACATAGGCGTTGGGTTTATTTTCTATGTGGGTACTTCTATATGGTCTATGTTCTATGTGGTTCAATTTGTCGTGGGCCGAATAGGGCCAAATTTCTTATCCAAAGAAAAGATTGGAGTGTTCTCAATTTAAATGTCATTCCGGGTGAGGGAACAATCCTTAATTTAGATTCCCAATAAAACGAGACCGTGCCTACCGACAAGGCAGGCGAAGAATTAAGCGTTTGCAAAACGGTCTCACACCCTAACTATAAGAAAGACGCATGTAAATGCAGTTGTGCAATCGTTGCCAGTTTTATCAGTTACGATTTTTATAACACCAATTAATTAAAAATTCATGCAAACGGTTTTTTATAAAAGAAATCAAGTTTCCATACAACCAACGGCCACGGGCTGCACACCACCGTATATTTGAAATAAAAACTAAAACAAAAATGCGTATGAAAACAAAATCATTCCTTATTGCAATGTTGATGGTTATCGGTGTTGCAGCTGCCCGTGCACAAACAGTGACTATTGAGAAGAAAGGTTCAAGCCTGTTTAAAATTATCTATGCTGACGAAATTGCCGCGAAGGTGAAGATTAGCATATTTAACGAGAGCCGAGATCAGATGTACTCGGAAACGTTTAATGGAATAAAAAATCTGGTTCGTCCCATCAGCTTTATGGATGTGAGCCAAGGTGAATACACAATTGAATTCCAAACCAGAAATGGCACTAAGACTGAAAAAATAAATTATGTTATCGAACCAACTCTTAAGTATGCGCAATTGACTAAGCTCCCCAGCGATTCAAGGTACATGCTGGCTGTAACAAACGAAGGATTGGAGAAGATAAGCATTAGGATTTTTGACAGCGCCAATCAACTGGTACTTGAAGAAAGCAAAGACAGCAACAACGGCTTTGCTCAGGTATATAACCTTAAAAATCTAAAGGGTTCGTTTACCTTCGAGGTGAGTGATGAAAGTGGCAACACAAAAACAATTCGCAAATAGTCTCTGTGGCAACCGATAACCTAAAAAGACCTGTCTTGATGACGGGTCTTTTTTTTTGCCAATTCCCGTGAGAGGTGTTTGACGCCTTATCTCTGCGCAAGTCCAAATATTAACTGATGTTACGCACTTCGTGTCTTGAAATTCGGTTTATGCGTAACACAAACTGACGCTTTTCAAACTTTCTGTGCAACCAAAGCATCCCCAGTCAGTCTTTGGCAGGTGAACAGATGAAAAATTAATCCTTCGTACTTGATAACCTTTTCAATATTGGTCAGTATTCCCAAGACAACCCCATCGCCATGTTTAGAAACTATCTGGTAATAACCATTCGGAATCTTTTCAAAAATGGATTCTATTCCTTCATTAATATAGCCGGGCTTGCCATTGGTATTACGTGCAGCATCCTCATATTGCTTTGGGTGGCCGATGAAACTTCCTACAATAAGTTTCACCCCAAAGCCGACCGCCTCTATCAAGTGTGGGTAAATGCCCACTTCGATGGAAAAATAAGTTCGTGGACCTCTGTGCCGCTGCCTACTTACGAAGCGTTTAAAACAGCCGACAGCCACATCAAGCAGTCGCTCGTTACCGACTGGGGTGGCGATCATTTACTTACTGTGAATGACAACCGCCTGATCAAAAAAGGATATTGGGCCAGCGAAGAGTTTCTGGAAATGTTTGAGTTTCCCTTACTCAAAGGTGACGCCACTCAGGTGATGGATGATCCGCGCTCCATCGTCATCACGCAATCAACTGCCAAGGCATTGTTTGGTGCTGAAGACCCGATCAACCAAGTGATCCGTGTTGACAATGAACACGAATTGAAAGTAACGGGAGTGCTGAAAGACATTCCCACCAACTCCTCCTTCGAGTTTGACTTTATAATGCCGTGGAAGTTTCGCGAGCAAACCAATGATTGGGTGAAAAGGAACACCACCAACTGGGGCAACTATTCCTTTCAGGTCTTTGTAGAGCTCAACGATCCAGCCAATCATGCTGCGGTGGAAAACACGGTGCGCAAAATGTTGCAAGAGCACGGTGAAGTAGAAACCAAGCCTGAATATTTTCTTTACCCACTTTTGCGCTGGCGCTTGCATGGCAATTTTGAAAACGGCATAGAGACAGGCGGCATGAACGACTATGTGCAGATGTTCACCATCATTGCCATCTTCATCATTGTGATTGCCTGCATTAACTTTATGAACCTTGCCACCGCCCGCTCCGAACGAAGGGCCCGTGAAGTAGGCATACGCAAGAGTGTGGGATCCAGAAAACATGAATTGATTTTACAATTCCTTGGCGAATCCACGTTCATTTCTTTCATCGCCTTTGTCATCGCGATACTGATGGCACAACTCCTGCTGCCTTACTACAATGACCTGGTTCAGAAAAAACTGTTTATCGATTATGCTTCCTCCCAATTTTGGATATTTTCATTGGGCATGATCTTCCTTACCGGAATTGTTTCGGGCAGTTATCCAGCTTTTTATTTGTCTTCCTTCCAGCCGGTGAAAGTATTGAAAGGCAAACTTACCATTGGCAAAGGGGCCAGCACACCACGCAAAGTATTGGTGACGCTTCAGTTTGGATTTTCCATTTTGCTGATCATCGGCACAATTGTAATTTATCAACAGATACAATTGGTGAAAGGACGTTCGCTGGGTTACGATCAGGAAAACCTGATGGCTGTTAATTATTCAAATGAAGTGGCCAAGAATTATCGCTCCATCAAATTAGAACTGCTGGGATCGGGCGTGGTTGAGGCCGTTACAAAATCCAATAGTTCCATCACCGATATTAACTCCAACAATTTTCTAGGCTGGCCCGGCAAGCCCGAAGACCTTCGTGTGATCTTCACCACCATTGCCACCGAATATGACTACACCAAAACGATGGGCATAAAAATAACAGAGGGCCGAGATTTTTCAGAAGATTTTAAAACCGATACAGCATCCATTCTCATCAACAAAGCCGCCTTGGAGTTGATGAAACTCAATGACCCCCTTGGTACCGAACTCGATTTGTGGGGAGGCAAACGAAAACTCATTGGGGTTGTGGACAATGTGCTGATGGGATCGCCCTATCAACCTGTTAAGCCCATGTTTGTCATCCTCGATCCCGAATGGATTGATGCCGTTACCATTCGCCTGAAAAAGACAAATGATTTACCGGCTGCGATCAATACGGTAAAGTCCATATTCGAAAAATATGCATCGGCCTATCCGTTTGAATATCGCTTTGCCGATGTGGAGTTTCAGAAAAAGTTTACCACCATCAATCTCACCAGCACATTGGCCAGTTTGTTTGCAAGCCTCACCATTATCATTACCGGGCTGGGGTTGTTTGGCCTCGCGTCATTTACTGCCGAGCAGCGCACAAAGGAAATTGGCATACGAAAAGTATTGGGTGCTTCGGTGTCCAGCTTGGTAGGCATGATGTCGAAAGATTTCTCCCGGTTGGTGATCATCTCATTTATGATTTCGGCTCCGTTGGCCTGGTGGCTTCTTACAAAATACCTGGAGCGATACCCGATCCGCACGGGAATTGCCTGGTGGGTTTTCCCGGTAACGGGATTGATAGCGTTGCTATTTGCCGTGGCCATTGTAAGCACCCAGGCATTGCGAGCTGCTAAATCCAATCCGGTCGATTCGTTGAGGAGCGAATGAGGATGGAGATCTGATGCTGGATGCTGGTTTCATTCGTGCAAGGAGAAACTGCAGAGTAAATATTAGAAGATCATCCATTGTGGCTCCCCCTTGCACTCACCATTTCTATAAGCAAGCGATAATTCGTTAATTGCATGGACAGCAGAAAAGATACGGTTATAATTTCGCTACCATGCCCACCATTTTCACCTCAGAAAAAATAAAAGCACTGCTTCCTCACTATCAAACATTTTTGGAGGAAGAAGTTTACCCTATCGAGTTGGGTATCATCACAAACCCATTTCGTCAATCGCTTCCACTGTTAAAGAAACTTCGCACTAAAGCGAAGGAGAAAAAATTGTGGGCTCCACATTTATCTGTGCACGAAGGAGGCCCCGGCCTTTCGCTAACCGAGTTTGCGCACATCAGCGAATTGTTGGGCACATCCCCGTTGGGCCACTATATCTTTAACTGCAATGCGCCCGACATTGGCAACATGGAGTTGATGCACCAGTTCGCTTCCCCGCAATTGAAAGAGAAATATCTGAAGCCGCTTATGAATGGCGACATCCGTTCGTGCTTTGCCATGACCGAGCCCGCCTTTGCCGGATCAAACCCCATCCACATGGCCACTACGGCTGTGCGAGAAGGTGATCACTACATCATCAACGGACATAAATGGTTTACCACCGCTGCCGATGGTGCTGCTTTCACAATTGTGATGGCCCTCACCGATCCGCAAAATGTAAACCCCTATTTGCGTGCAAGCATGATCCTTGTTCCGTTGGATAATCCCGGCTATAAACTGATCCGCAATATTCCCATCATGGGCGATGCAGGTGAAGATTATCTGAGTCACGGTGAAGTAAAGTTTACGAATTGTAAAGTGCCCGTTGCCAATTTGATTGGCGATGAGGGAAATGGTTTCGCCTTGGCACAAGCAAGGTTGGGGCCGGGCCGCATCCATCATTGCATGCGCTGGATCGGGATTTGTGAACGCGCCTTTGATATGATGTGCAAACGTGCCGTGGCCAGAAAACTTCGCGATGATAAAGTATTGGCCGATCAACAGATGATACAATTCTGGATTGCCGCGAGCCGCGCAGAGATCAATGCATCGCGCCTGATGGTATTGAACACAGCTTACGCGATGGAGAAGGAAGGAGCTAAAGCTGTGAAAGATGAAATCTCCACGATAAAATTTTTTGTGGCCGATGTGCTGATGAAAGTTATTGACCGCGCCATTCAGGTGCACGGAGCGTTGGGCATAACCGATGATACGTTGCTTTCGTTTTGGTACCGGCACGAACGGGGCGCACGCATTTATGATGGCCCCGATGAAGTACACAAAACCTCCCTTGCCAAATCCATCCTTAAGAAATACATAAAGTGATGCTCGACCAACCTACTCACATCCGGGCCGGTGAGGACCTTGATCTGCCAAAGTTGAAAGATTACTTGCGAGATAAAATTTCGGGTTTCGATAAAGAAATTTCCATCAAACAATTTCCGGGAGGGTATTCCAACCTCACCTATTTTGTACAAGCTGGCGAACACGAATATGTGCTCCGCAGGCCTCCCTTTGGCGCCAACATAAAATCAGCGCATGACATGGGGCGTGAGTTTACTGTGTTGACCAAATTGCGCGAAGCCGGTTTCACCAAAGTGCCCGATGCAATTCACTTATGTGCAGATGAAAATGTGATGGGAGCAAAATTTTATTTGATGAAACGGGTAAACGGAGTAATTCTCAGAAACAGATTATCCAAAGACTTTTCGGTGAGTGAAGAAACATTTCGTGCCCTATCGAAAACGACCATTGATCAGTTAGTGAAATTGCACCAGATCGATATACATTCTTCCGGCCTTGATGCGCTGGGCAAACCTGAAGGCTATGTGCAACGGCAAGTGGAAGGCTGGACGAAGCGGTATGTGAATGCACAAACGGACGACATTGCCACCATGAATGAAGTGGCTGTGTGGATGCAAAAGAATATTCCCTCCAAATTAAGGACATCGTTCATACACAACGATTTTAAGTACGACAACTTGGTATTAAATCCGGACAACCTGACGGAAATAATTGCTGTGTTGGATTGGGAGATGGCCACCGTGGGCGATCCTCTGATGGATTTGGGAACCACACTTGCCTATTGGGCAGAGACCACTGACCCCGATGCGTTGAAGCCATTTAATCTCACCTGGATGCCAGGAAACTTTACAAAGAAAGAAGTGGTGGAATATTATCAACAACAATCAGGCACATCGGTTGACAACATAGTTTTCTATTATGCCTTTGGTGCTTTTAAGGTGGGCGTTATCTGCCAGCAGATCTATTATCGCTACAAGCAGGGCCTCACTAAAGATCCGAGGTTTGCTTCACTCATTCATGTGATCAACGCGTGTGGAGAAAATGCGAGAAGGGCGATAGAGAAAGGTGTAATTTGAAGTGAAGATGAAAACGCAGAGGGCGCTGAGTAACGCAAAGAATGATTTTTACCAACGAGAAAAGCGGAGTTTTGAATTTACCTTTGCGAAACTCTGCACCTTTGCGGTTATAATCGAAAGCTATGCAAATAAAAAACGTCACCATCATCGGCACGGGCACCTTAGGCAGCCGCATTGGCTTGCAAGCAGCCATCTCCGGGTACCGCGTAATCTTTTATGATATATCAGACTCTGTCCTTGAAAAAACAAAACCGTTGATTGACAAAATCATTGCTCAACTGATCAAGGCAGAGACATTTGATGCTTCCAAAAAATCAGAAACGCTTTCACGGATCAGCTACACCACCGATTTGAAAATCGCGCTGGCCGATTGTGACTTCATCAGCGAAAGCGTAACCGAAGAACTATCCATCAAAGAAAAAGTATGGAAACAGATTGGTGAACTGGCACCCGCCAAAACCATCTTCACCACCAACACCTCATACTTGCTCCCATCACAATTGGCTGCGATCTCTGGTCGCCCGCAAAAGTTTTGTGCCTTCCATTTCCACGATGTTTTTTACGCTCGCGTGGTGGACATCATGCCACACCCAACAACCGATCCTTCGATGATTCCGCTCTTGCAAGAATTAGGCAAATCACTCAACCAAGTGCCGGTGATTGTGAAGAAAGAATCGCCCGGCTATATTTTCAATTTCATGTTGATGGCCGTGCTGGGCGCAGCGGGCAGATTAAAAACCAAAGACATTGCCAGCATCGAAGACATTGATCGTTCATGGATGGTGAACTTTCACATGCCCACCGGCCCATTTGGAATTATTGATAACATCGGGCTGGACACTGCCTGGCACGTAGTGAAAGAGCGGGACGATACTCCTTCACAAGCTTTCGCCAAACTGTTGAAAGAATATATTGATCAGGGAAAACTGGGAGAGAAAACTGGAGAGGGTTTTTATAAATATCCTAAGCCTGCTTATCGCGATTCGGGATTTTTGATAGGATCGTGAAAGTGTGCATGTCAAATTGCACCGGATTTAAAAGCAATAGTCTATCATCAGAACCCAAATCCCGTGGAGAATTTTTATCCTGAAACTCAAGTGCGCTGGCCCGACAAAAAGGCGGGGTGCGATAGGATGCAGGAGGAAGCATCTTTTTGTCTTGACCTTTTTTGGGTACTTTTTTGTGTCAATACAAAAAAGTGCCAAATCAATAATTGAAACATACCTGAACAAACTAAAAATTGAATGAAAGTACGTGTACAGTGCACTGTTTAGTTTGCTGATTAGTGCAATTTGGCATGCCCCTCGTAAAATCAATCAGAATGGCATTGATGTAGCAACACCTTTTTATTTATCTTGTCCCCATGAAAAACCAAATCCTCTTCTCCATTCTTTTTCTGGCACTGACCGCACAAGCTCAGCGCCCCATCACACCATCTGACATTTATAAGATCCGATCCATTAGCGACCCGCAAGTTTCCCC
>JANOQB010000274.1:0-2616 GCA_031422215.1 Cytophagales bacterium
CAATGGGTAAATAATAATTTGGCACCTGTCAACAAGAATATTATTGAAGTTGTCGCGAGTCCTAATTTAAATCTTAATATGTTCTTGTCGTTCATTTGAACTCTTCATTGTCCCGAAGCATGACGCCCAACTCCTAAATATACGCAACTCCTTAAAAAAAACATTCGCATATAACACCAAACAAGCTGGCTTTATGCAACTGTTCAAACTTCCCAATAAAGTTGTTGACCCGCTACCGAGTTCAAACTTCAAGATAGTTTTTGCTTTTCAGAGCTTGTTGTAAATGTTGAGCAAAGTGTTGGTCAGGCAACCAACTTCAACAGTGGCCTAATGCCTAACACCCAATGCCTAATTCCCAACACCTAAATATGATCCTTCTTGTTCCTAACCAGATCAAACAGCAACTCGCGGGCGCGGTGCAGTTGGGCTTTCACGGTGCCAAGGGGCGCACCTAATTCCACGGCAATTTCTTCATAGCTCAATTCGTGAAAGTAGCGCAGGCGCACCAACTTTTGATACTTGGGCGGCAGCATGTTCACAAACACTTGTATCAGTTCTTCTTTCTGCGCTTTGATGGCCTCGTCCTGCGGATTTAAAAGCCCCTTGTCTTCCACATCAATCGATACCGATTGGCCATCATCATCGGTGTAGGTGTTTTCGATGCTCATGGTGTTCACCTTTTTCTTGCGTATGTGGTCGATGGTGTTGTTGGTGGCAATACGGAAAAGCCACGTGCTGAACGTGAAATCTTTCTTGAACTTGTGCAAACTGCGAAATGCCTTTGAGAAAGACTCCATCATCAGGTCTTCGGCATCGTCCACGTTGCGCACCATTTTCAATATCATGTGATACACCGGCCGTTTGTAGCGCTGCAAAAGTTTTGCATACGCCTTGTCGTCACCACCCACAGCCATATCGATGAGCTTGAAATCCTCAAGGGCTTTGGATGAAAACCTGCTATCTTCTAACTCTTCCATCGTATTTTTTTGACTACTAACGCCCGCAGGCCGGTCACAAGATAGTAAAAGGGAAAAATAAAATCTAAAATAGGTGTTTTCAAAAATTCGAATTGCCCACCCAGCCGTTGCGTGGCCCGGTGGAGCAACACACACAGCAGCACCCACCGAACGATGAAGGCCGTCAACAAGGGCCAGGCAGGAACCACGATTGCAACGGGTAAAACAACAAACCAGGTAAGCATCCAACTCATCATGCACAATCCGATAATGAATCTGTCAATGGATTTATAGTGCCTGCCGGCTGAAAGGTGCCTTAACTTTTGTTCCAGAAAACCCGACCAGGAATTTTTTGGAATGGAAATCGTGGTGGCCCCCTCGCCAATACATACGCTGGCATTGCCCTTTTTGGCATGAAGGTTTACGAACAGATCATCATCGCCACCCATCACGCCCAAATAATTATTGAATCCCCTGCCCGACATAAACAGCGACTTGGTGTAAGCTAAGTTGCGGCCCACGCCCATATAAGGCCGGCCCGCCAGTGCCAGGCCAATGTATTGAATGCCCGTAAGCAGTGCTTCGAAACGGATGAACGCGTTGAGCAAACCTTTTTCTTTTCGGTACGGTGAAAAGCCGATCACCATGTGTGTTTGTTCCGTTGCCCCTTGCATCATGCGCGCTATCCAATGGGCGCTGTCGGGCCGGCAATCGGCATCGGTAAACAACAACCACTCGTGGCGGGCTGCTTTTATTCCCAATGTTATAGCAAATTTTTTTCCGTTGATGTGTTCTGGCTTCTGCGTTACGCTCACCATTTTCAACCGGCTGTGCTCTTTGGTGGCCTTCAACAAGTAATCATAGGTGCCGTCATTGCAGCGGTCGGCCACAACAACAATTTCAAATTGTGGGTGCTGCTGCGCCAATAAAAGAGGTATCAATTCTTTCAGGTTTTGCTCTTCATCGTGTGCACACACAATCACCGAAACCGGATTGGGGCTTTGCGTTTGTGCCGCTTCATCGTATTTGCGATAGAACGCCCAGAGAAAAAACAGAAGATATAGTATCTGAATGCCGATAGCAACAAAACAGACAAGGACTAAAATTGACAAGGCGCAGCTATTTAAAGCGACAAAGATAGAGCCTTATCAGAGATGGAGAACATTTAGTTGTAAACTCAAAAGGGGGCGTGCCCACTCACTGCCGGGCTCAAGCCACGCTCGTTCGGGTCGCGCTATCCGCTCCAAATCCGGCCGCCCTCATCCTGCCCGCTTCGTGTTTTTCGCTTCTATCGCTCACGCAACCTATGCAAAGCAGAATTATACCATTACCTATTAAGAATTAGTCTGTAGAATAGGACTGGTTTAGTACATGGCTGAAACCAAATGGTCTTTCACTTTTAGATTTGTGTACAAGCTTTTAGATTGGTATTTTTTTGTCTTGACCTGCCTTTGCCGAAGCGGCTACGCGGTAGGCAGGCACAAAAAAGTACCCACGCCACAGGCATCCCATTTGGGAAAAAAGTCAAGATAAAAAGATACTTCCCCCCACCCCTATAGCTATCGGGGCACCCCCGCCTTTTTGTCGGGCCAGCGCACTAAAGCTTCAAAATAAAAATTCGTGTGCAAGATTTAGATTTCTATTTACAGGTTATCCCCCC
>JANOQB010000275.1:0-4194 GCA_031422215.1 Cytophagales bacterium
AAGGGGTGGTGTTAGGTGTGCCTACACACCGGGTCGTGACTTCGCCATCTTGCACTCCCTGAAGTATCGTGTTTGTTGGTGAGCCTGACCACACCCACCGCGCAACACCAACAAAGGCCAAAGTTTTGCAAAGCCTGAATGCAATTTGTCATGCACCTCATCATCTCCCCCTCGCAACCAAAAACTATTCCCCCTATCTTCGTGTTTTCTTTCTGCAATGAGAAAATTTTTGTTCACGCTTGCCTTTGCAATGCCCCTTGCCCTCTTTGGGCAAACGGTTTTACTGCGCGGCATGGTGAATGAAAAAAATGGCGACCCTCTTCCCCTTGCCCACCTCTTTATCCAGCCCGACTCCATCCACCTGGCTGTTGGCGATAACGGAAAATTTGAGGTGCGCACCACACCCGGAAAGAAAACCGTGAGCGTCACTTTCGTGGGATTTAAAAACAAGACCATAACCATATTGGTGAGGTACGATACCTCCATCCAAATTGCGATGGAGCCCGACATAGGCCAACTGAAAGAGGTTGTAATATCTTCCGATCGTTATTCCAGTCAGGACATTCAGCAATCAACCCGGTCGAGCGTGCACCTGATCACGCAAAGCGATGTGGAATCCATACCCGTGTTGGGCGGTGAAGCCGATCTGATAAAAACATTGCAACTGTTGCCGGGTGTGTTGAGAGGTGTGGAGGGAAGTTCCGATTTGTTTGTGCGTGGTGGCGCTGCCGATCAAAACTTAGTGTTGCTGGATGATGTGCCCATTTATAACACCAGTCATTTGCTCGGCTTTGTTTCTGTTTTTAATCCCGATGTGCTCGATAAAGTGGAATCGGTAAACGGAGGCTTCCCTGCTGAATATGGTGGTCGCTTGTCATCCATCTTGAATGTAAAAACCAATTCCGAAATACCTGATCATACACGTGTTTCTGGCGATGTGGGCATCATCGCATCACGCCTTTCCATAAAGCAACCGTTGATCAAAAATAAATTGGGGTTGCACCTGGCGGGCCGCAGAACGTACATCGACCGAGTGATGAGGGCCGTGGACCGTGAGTTGCCATATTTTTTTTACGACCTCAACGGCAAGTTGGTTTATAAGCCAAGTCCCAAACAAGAAATCAAATTCAGTTACTATGGTGGAAAAGATCTGCTGGACATTTTCCGCGACCGCAACAACGATGGTGATGGATTTTTGACAAGCTACGAATCGGGCAACAACAGCCAGGGGTTGCAGTGGAGCCATCAGGGCCTTCACGCAAGTCAAACAAATGTTTCGCTCACCCGATCGAAATACCAATACAACATCATCAACATATTTGAAGACAACCAATTGCTGGCCGCATCCGACATCGAAGACTACAGCGCACGCATCCAGTGGGCAAGCGACTCGCTCGCGGTTGGCAAATTTAAAACCGGCCTGGAGTGGACGCAGCACACACTGAGCCCCAGCGTGGTGAACACCTCTGGCTTTATTGCCGAACTGTTGGAGAGCAGCGCTTCCAACGGACGGCTCATGCAAGAAGCAGGCGCCTATGCACAGTATGAATTTCAGAAAGGCAAACGCTGGACGATCAACTCCGGCTTTCGTGTGTCTGCCGCCATTGCCGAAAATAAAAGTTACGCCAACCCGGAGCCACGCCTTTCGGGCCGCTATAAAATCAACGAGCAACAATCGCTCAAGATGAGCTACTCGCGCATGGTGCAGTACTTGCACCGCATTGCCAACTCGGCCATCACATCGCCAGCCGATGTTTGGTTTCCTGTGACAAAAGATATAAAGCCGCAGTCGGCTCACCAAGTGGGGTTGGCATGGCAACATTTTTCGTCCACCTCAAAAATTTTCCTCAGCACCGAAGTCTATCACAAAACCATGAACAACCTGATCGGCTATGAAGAAGGCACCAACTTATTTTTCAACACCGACTTCGAATCGAAATTGGTGCAAGGGAAAGGAAAAGCATACGGGGCCGAAGTGCTAATAAAAAAAGAAGCAGGAAAACTCACCGGCTGGATCAGCTACACGCTATCCTGGTCGCAGCGCCAATTCGATCAGATCAACGGAGGCGAATGGTTCTACTCACGCTACGACCGCAGGCACAATGGTGCACTGGTGATGCTCTACAAACTACATCCGCGCTGGGCCATTTCCGGAGTATGGGAGTTTGTGTCGGGCTCGCGCTTCACCCCGGTGGTGGGGCAATATATGGTGTTCGCCCCAACCCTTACCGGTGCCGACCTCATCCCGGTTTACACGAAAGTGAACGAAGTAAAATTATCTGACACACACCGGCTGGACGTTGGGCTGAGGTTCAAAAGCAAAACCGGAAAACGGTTTCAATGGGATTGGTTTGCAGGAGTTTACAACGCCTATAACCGCGCCAACCCAATCGGGATAAATATTGAGCAAGATGCACAGGGCGCGCTGCGTTATATGCAACCGGGTTTGTTTGGGCTGTTGCCGTTTGTGAGTTATGGGTTTAAGTTTTAAGTATGAAGAATATTTTCTTGAACGTGTTAAATAAAAATCTTTTGCGGCCGGTGTGCAGTGTGGCATTACAACGAGTTGACAAAAAATTATTTTTCGTTTTTCTGATGGCCGCATCATTCATGTTAGTGCGGTGCATACCCGATCCTCTCGAAATAAAAGGCATACCCAAACTGAAACCACAAATTGTGGTGTCAACACAAATAATACCCAACCAATCATTAGTGGTGTTGCTCACCAAATCATTTGGTGCGCTGGATGCCACCGATGACAGCGACCCGCAACAACTGATCAGCCAGATAGCCATTGCCGATGCCATTGTTTTGATCAAAGGCCCCGCCCGCACCGACACGCTGCTAAATCTCGAAAACGGTTTTTACGGTGGCATTGCCATTCCCTTTCAAGCAGGCGACTGGTATGAGCTGGACGTGAACAGCGAAACGCTGGGCAAAATAAAAGCAACGGCCCAGGTGAAGGAGCGCGTTGCCTTTAAAGAAGTGCTGGCCAAACTTTCGCCCAATGGGTTTGACGACACACTTGTGCAAGTGACTTACAATGCACTGGACCCGAAAGGAAAAAACCAATACATGATCAACGTGCAGCGCATACGGGGCAACAACCTCTTGCAAAATATTCTCAACCCGCGTGCCTTTATGAAATTGACAAGCGATGAAAGTTTTGATGGAACTCTCTTTGGCGATTCGTTCCGCGCCTTTCCGCGCAACTATAAACCGGGCGACACCGTGGCGGTTTCGTTGGCCAACATCAGCGAAGACTACTACCGCTTCCTCACCTTGCGTCAAGACAACCGTTTTAGTCTTGTGGAGTTTCTTGGCGAGCCCATCAACTATCCCTCCAACGTGGAAGGAGGCAAAGGTTTTTTTAATCTATACCTGCCTGATGTGAGGCTGTTTTTTTTGGAATGATTTTTTTTGGTTGTGTCAAATCGGTCTGTTCGATTTGATGACGGGCAATGATTCACGCAACTTCTTATTAACTGATGTTACGCACTTCGTGATTTCTTTTGTGCCTTAGTGACTTCATGGCAAGGTGAGGTGTGTGAAAATTGAGCCACGAAGGCACCAAGCCACGAAGTTTCACCAAGAGAATACATTCAAATTAGATTTATGCGTAACATCAGTTATTAAATCCTAAATCTAATAAGGCGATGGGCTCACACTCGTCCAGCCGCCATCGATCACCAACGTTTGGCCGGTAATGTGCCCAGCCTCGGGAGATACCAGAAAAAGTGCCGCATGGGCAATGTCTTGGGTGGTAGCTGGTTTGCCGATGGGCGTGATGCCCGACCACGTTGATTCATAATTCGGATCGCTCTTCGTCCGCTCGGTGATGGTTGCACCGGGCGCAATGGCATTTACGGTGATGTGATAGGGAGAAATTTCAAGCACCAAATTTTTGGCAAGCATTTCCAACGCAGCTTTGCTCATGCCGTAAGCAGCTAAGTTTTTATGGGCTTGATGCCCCGTTACGGACGACATAAATAAAATCCTTCCTCCTGTGCCTTGTTCTTTCATTTGCCGCGTGGATATCTGGGCCAGGAAAAAACTTCCGCCAAGATTTACCTGCATCACCTTCGAAAAATCTTCGGGCTTGTATTCCAAAAAATCACCAAAGAGCGTGATGCCCGCATTGGCGATGGCAATATCAAGTTTGCCAAATCGCTTGACCGCTTCGTCCACCATAGT
>JANOQB010000276.1:0-10671 GCA_031422215.1 Cytophagales bacterium
ACCTATGGATGGAATTTTGCTCAGGCCAACAACCGCCAGCGATGGAGCACTTTTGGTGCAGGATTATTGGTGAACAGAAGTGGTGATTATTTTACAGGAAAGACCGCCAAGTTTTTTTTCAAAACAGATATTGGAAGCAGCAAATTGAACATTGTGCCCGAGCTATATCTTACCAACGACTTTAAGAAAACTCTTTTTGGTATAAAACTGAACTACGTTTTTTAACCGAGCAACAATCCTTGTTTATCGTGACGAAGGCGGTGGGAAGATACCATCGCCTTTTTTTTATAGCAGTTTTTGCGTACAAGTAGGTTCTGAATTTAGTATTTTTATACTCACAATTTAATTTCAATATGAAACTTCACTATCTATTTGCCTTCGTAGCCTGCGTATGCCTGGCTACGGTTGGCACACAAGCGCAGGTCTTGAACAGGCTAAAGCAAAAAGTTGAAAACAAGACCGAACAAAAAGCCGGGGATGAAATCGACAAACTTTTTGGTGGCAAAAAGAAAAACCAAACTCCGGGTGGCCAGCAAGGTGGGGCCAATGGCCAGGGCGGGCAAGGTCAAAACAATGGGGGCGAAGAAGGCGGCAATGGCAACCCATCCAACAAAGGAGGCGCGGGACTGATTTCGACCCCGCCCGATGTAAAACAAAATTTGGCCGATGCCGAGGTTGCCTATAAAAAGAACAGCTACGGTGAAGCGCGCTATTCTGTGCAACAAGCCATGTTGGGTGTGGAACTGGAAATTGGAAACAAAATTTTGAAGTCTTTGCCAGAATCGGTAAGTGGATTGTTCAAAGAAGTAGAATCCGACAAGGTTACAAGCACCGGTTGGGGATGGGCGGGGCTTACCATAACAAGAGAATATTCCGATAAAAAAGACAAACAGTTTATGGCCACCATTGCAAACAACTCGGTGATGATGATGGGGGTCAATGCCTACCTTTCTGGCGGCTATGCCCAGCAAACCTCTGGCCAGCAAAATTGGAAGCAAACAAAAGTAAAAGGGTATCGGGCCGTGATCGAATACAATGAAGGAAGCGGCTATAAACTCACTGTTCCCATCGGGCAATCATCGGTTATTGTGTTTGAAGGAATAAACTTTGCCACTGAGCCAGACATGATGAAAGCCGCAGAGATGTTTAATATTGATGCGATCAAAAAAGAATTAGGCGAACAATAAAATAACAGTTATGAAAAAATCCATTTCACTGATACTGTTCCTGGCGGCAAGCATTGTCACGGTTGCCCAGGAATTCGATAAAAACATTGCCGATGCAAGATCTTCTTACACTTCGGGCAAATTGCAAGACTCCCGCTTTGCCATGGAGCAACTGCTGCGCGACCTTGACATGGCGATTGGCAAGGAAATACTGAAAGTACTTCCCGTAAAAATTGCAACCCTGGCTGCCGAGGAGAATGGGGACAATCTTTCAGCCTCGGGCGGGGGGGCAGGTTTATTTGTTCAGCGCAACTACGGCAGTGATGAAAGAAGAGGAACAGTTGAGATCATTAACAACTCACCATTGATCAATTCATTGAACGCCATACTTTCCATGCCTGTGCTTGGCGGTATGATGCGTGACGAGAACCAGAAGACGGTGAAAATACAAGGCTACAAATCATTGCTCAATAAACAAGTAAATACAGACACCGGAAAAACAAATTATGAGTTGCAGATACCCATGAACAATACGTTGGTGACCGTGAAAATTGCCGACTCGAACGAAGGCGAAATTACCGCTGCTGCCAATACGTTGCCACTATCAAAAATTGTTCAGATGGCGCAATAGAACAATTGACAAAGTCGTCTGACCGCTTGGAGCGGTCTTGACTACTGGATAAATCCCAATCATTTATAGACCACTAAATCAAATCCCACTTCATGAAAAAATTAATTGCCTTCGCTCTGTTTGTATTGATTGCAAACATTTCCATCTCCCAAAAAATTGATTACGATAAAAAGCTGAAAGAACTTGGTATCGAATTGATGGCACCGTCCAAACCGATCGCCAACTATGTAAAGGCTGTGCGCACAGGCAACCTGCTTTACCTTTCAGGACACGGGCCTTCGCTCGCAGATGGAACGAACATGACTGGCAAAGTGGGTGCCGACAAAACTATTGAGCAAGGCTATGCGGCTGCAAAACAAACAGGCATTTCAATTCTCTCCACACTGAAAGCAGAGTTGGGCGATCTAAACAAAGTGAAGCGGATAGTAAAAGTATTGGGCTTGGTAAACTGCACCGATTCATTTGCCGACCAACCCAAAGTGATCAATGGCTTTTCGGATTTGATGGTGGCCGTGTTTGGCGAAAAAGGAAAACATGCCCGCTCGGCTGTGGGCACCAATGCCTTGCCCAGCAATATTACCGTGGAGATTGAGATCATCGTGGAAGTGGAGTGATCTGAAGTACAATTTTATGGCCGCTCATAAATCCAGTTAAACTTACATCTCCTTTTTTTCTAAGTTACCTGCTATTACCTTTAAACTCTTTTATCTATACACAGCAGAAGGTAATTACGCATGTACTTCAACTATTTTAAAATAGTGTTGCGCCAACTGCGCAGTGTTTATTCATTGATAAACCTTATTGGTCTTATCATTGGCTTCGCGGCTTTCTTGCTCATTTACCTGTGGGTGATGGAAGAGTTGAGTTACGACCGGTTTCACCAAAACCCCGACCATATTTTTAGGGTTGTGGAAAATCAGTTGGATGAAAAAGGTGAGCTATATCCGTTGGCGTTGACCCCGGGGCCGCTGGGGCCCTATCTTAAAAATACTTTTGCCGAGGTAAATCAAACCTGCCGCCTTTCGCACGTGGAGTTTTTGTTGCGCCACAAGGAACTTTTTTTTTATCAAAAGGGCATAACCGCAGACCCTTCTTTTTTTGATGTGTTCTCCTTTCCGATGGTGCAAGGCGATGCACAATCCATCCGCACCGGTGTAGATAAAATTATCATTAGCGAAAAATTGGCCACTGCTTATTTTGGAACCGAAGATCCCATTGGCAAAGTTTTTATTGTGGTGGGCCGCGATCTTCAAGTGACCGGGATAATGAAAAACATACCCGCCAACACCCATCTTCAATTTGACTATGTGATCCCGTTTGATTTTTTGGAAGCTGCTGGATATGGTAAGCCGGATGCGTGGATGCGCCACGCCTATCATACTTACCTTTCCTTAAATCCTGCGGAAAGCATCTCGGAATTCGAAGCCAAAATCCAAAATTCGATAATCAAGCATGTGCCCGAATCAACCACAGAAATTGCACTTCAACCCTTAACCAATATTCATTTAAAATCGGGATACCTACACAACGACATGCCTGGCCGCGGCAACATTCAATATGTGATGATTTTTTCTGCTATTGCGTTGGTTATTCTGGTCATTGCCAGTATCAATTATGCCAACCTTGCCACGGCACGGTCCATGAAGCGGGCCAAAGAGGTGGGGGTGCGAAAAGTGGTTGGGGCAAGCAGGCTACAGTTGATTGGTCACTTCTTTTCAGAGGCATTGTTGTACAGTGTATTTGCATTTTTGGTGGCGATGGTCATCGCGTGGATAGCCCTGCCATCCTTCAACGATCTCACAGGCAAGCAACTTGTTTTTGACATTTTTGCTCCGGCCATTTTATTGCCGTTGATTGCGGCTGTAATTTTTTGTGCTTTGTTGGGAGGCTCCTATCCGGCCTTGCTTTTGTCGGCACTCAATCCGGCTACTGTGTTAAAAGGCGTTACAAAGTCCGGAAGGGTTCCAATTTTTTTTAGACGAGGATTGGTAGTGTTCCAGTTTTTGGTAACCATCTCGTTTATAAACGGAACACTGTTGGTGCAGCAACAATTGGATTTTATTCAATCCAGAAACCTGGGGTTTGAAAAAGAAAACGTGCTCAACTTTTCTACCAATAGAAAACTAAGGCAACAATATCCGGCTTTCAAAAGTGAGTTGCTAAAGGTAAAAGGGGTGAACCAAGTAACGGCTGCCAACAGTAAATTGTCTTTTTCCGATCAATGGACTGCCGAGGTGGGTTGGGAAGGAAAAGATCCCAACTTGGAAATATTGTTTTATCAATTGGCCGTGGATCATGATTTTATAAAAACCTTCTCCATTCCAATAGCCGATGGGCGGGATTTTGATATCGCAATGACTTCCGACTCCACAGCCGTGTTGCTCAACGAAGAGGCCGTGCGCAAGATGGGTTTATCCGATCCCACCAGCAAAAGCATAACCATGCAAAACAGAAAGGGAAACATTATTGGGGTGGTGAAGGATTTTAATTTTAAGTCGGCCCATAAAAGTATTGAACCCTTGATCATTTATATTGATCCGCCAAGCTATTATGAAATATCAGTAAAACTGAGTGCGGGCAATTTGATGGAACAAGTGAAGGACATTGAAGCCTTGTTCAAAAAATTCAATCCCGACAGGCCCATTGATTACACCTTCCTCGATGAAGAAATAAATAAGTTATATCGCAATGAACAGCGCACGAGTAAAATTTTCAAGTACTTTTCGGTGCTGTCTATTTTCATTTCATGTTTGGGGCTGTTGGGCATTGTTATGTTTGTGGCCGAGCAGCGCGCCAAAGAAATTGCGTTGCGCAAAGTGATGGGGGCTTCCACTCCACACATTCTCTGGTTGCTTTCCAAGGAGTCTGTCGTGCTGGTGGTTGTTGCTTTTGTTTTTGCAACCCCTATCATGTATTATCTTTCCACCCTTTGGCTTCAAAACTTCTCCTATAAAACAGAGATTGAAATGTGGATGTTTTTATCGTCAGGAATGATCAGTCTGGCCATTGCCTGGGCTACCGTGGCCTATAAATCTTACCGGGTGGCACGCACCAATCCTATTGAGCCCCTGCGGGGTGAATGATTGGCTCCACAAAAATCCGTGTAGCCTACTGCATATTGTTTTCAGTTTACAGGCAATGCCTTCGTTGTAACAGCCTCCGCCCGTACGAAATTTTCGATACGTTTGAACAGCGGCCCAATTGCCCAACCGCAAAATTTCCTTTTCACTCTCAAAATAATTCACTACTTTTTTAGGATCGTTCCACTATGGCCATTACCATTCTCATCATCCTAGCAGCACTCTACACGACCCTCGCGTTGATATTCTATTTTTTTCAGCACCTGTTTTTCTTTCGGCCAGAAATTTTATCCCATCACTTTAAGTATAAATATCCCTTTCCTTTTGAAGAATTGGATTTTGAGATGGAAGACGGTGGCCACATCAATGCCATTTATTTTAAGGTGCCAAACTCTCGGGGCGTAATCTATTACCTCAAAGGAAACTCCCGCAGCATAAAAGGCTGGGGCAAATTCGCCAAAGATTTTGTGAGCAATGGCTATGATTTTTTTATGATGGACTACCGGGGTTTTGGAAAAAGCCGGGGCAAGCGCACACAAACAAAATTATTTGACGATGCCCAGTACCTCTACAAATGGTTGCGCGACCGTTATCCCGAAGATAAGATTGTGGTGTTTGGTAGATCGCTTGGCAGTGGCATTGCCGCGCGGGTTGCATCCTGGAACAAACCCCGCATGCTCATACTCGATTCTCCGTATCTCAGTTTTTATCACAACACCAACCGCTTTCTTTTTTTTCTCCCGCTCAAGTGGCTTATGCGATACGACATACGCACCGATCACTATCTAAAAGTTGCTTCTTGCCCCGTGCATATTGTTCATGGAACCAAGGACCGGCTGATCCCGTTCAGTCAAAGTCTTACGCTGAAAAACCTATACCCGGATAAAATATCCCTTAGTCCCATCGAAGGTGCCCACCACAACGACCTGCCGGAGTTCCCAGAATTTTTTGAATTGCTCTATGATATTTTATACGTGGCCCCCGAAAATCCAAAAGCAAAAGAACCGATACCATGAAGGAACTTAGCCATATAGATTTTACCCGCGTGTTTGATATACTCGCTTATCAACAAAAAAAATATCCGCAAAACAAAGCGTTGAATTGTAAAACACCGGGCGGTTGGAAACATTATTCTATCGAAGAAATAATTAATCAATCAGATTTGATATCCTGTTGGTTAATTGATGCGGGCTATCAAAAAGGCGACCGTGTGGCCCTGATGCCGAGGATGGGCACCCCCGAATGGTTGATGATTGATTTTGCTTGCCAACAAACAGGGTTGATCACAGTACCCATTCATCCTACTTCGGCATTGGAGGAAGTGGCATTTATTTTAAACGAGACCGAAGCAAAAATTTGCATTACTGCCGATGAGGGCCTCTATGCTAGACTGACAAAGCATCAAAGCACATTTGATGAATCAGACTTTAAATTGTTTCACTTAGAGCAAGGTAAGGAAGGATATTTTTTATCCCATGTAAATGGAAAAGGCAAACCGGATACTATTGCAGAATTAGAAACCAGAAAAAAACAAATACTTCCGGAAGACATATTGGCCATACTTTATACGTCTGGAACTTCGGGCACACCCAAGGGCGTAGTGCTGTCGCACGCCAACGTGGTGAGCAATGTAAAATCGATGCTCACTATTTTGCCAATAAATCCTTCGCACCGCGTAATTAGTTTTCTTCCGTTCAGTCATATTTTTGAGCGCACTGCCAGCTTTGCTTACATGGCCTTTTGCGCAGAAATTTATTTTAGTCAACGCCTTGATGAATTGGGCCATGACTTTAAATTCGTAAAGCCATTTTGCTGCACGTGTGTGCCGAAGACGTTGGAGAAAATGTATGACACATTGAACCAAAGCCTGCTTGACAAAAATATTTTGAAGCGCAAGGTGGTAACGTGGGCCATGCATGTAGGAGAAAAATATAAAGACCGGCAACGACAAGATATTTTTTATCGCTTGAAATTATGGGTGGCACGTGTGCTCGTACTTAATACTTTTCGCAAAGCACTGGGAGGAAAAATAAAATTGATGGCAGTGGGGGCAGCCGCTCTCAGGCCCGACATTGGCCGGTTGTTTTCGGCTGCGGGAATCCTTACGCTGTCGGGTTATGGCATGACCGAAGCATCACCTCTCATTTCGGTAAACCGCACCGAGCCGGGCCTCAACCAATTCGGCACGGTGGGCATGCCAGTGCCGGGTGTTCAGATAAAAATTGATGACCCCAATGAAAATGGGGAAGGTGAAATTTTAGTGAAAGGCCCCAACGTGATGCAGGGCTACTACAAACGGCCCGAACAAACACGCGAAGTGTTTACCGATGATGGTTGGCTGCGCACGGGCGATGTTGGCAAAATGGTGAACAAAAGATTTCTGGCTATCACCGACCGCAAGAAAGATATTTTTAAAACCTCTTCGGGAAAATATGTGGCCCCCCAGGTTTTGGAAAACCATTTCACGTCTTCGCCATTCATCATGCAGTGCCTCATATTGGGGTTCAACAAACCGTTTGTCTCGGCCATATTGGTGCCCAATTATTTGTTGTTGAAAGCATGGTGCGAAGAGCAAGGCATACACTGGACAGCACCCACCTACATGGTACACAATATCAAAGTGATAAAAAAAATCCAAGAGGAAGTGGATCGTCTCAACGAAACCCTTCAAGGTTTTGAGCAAATAAAAAAAAATATTTTGAGCGAAGAAGAGTGGACAGTGGAAAACAAAGACCTCACTACTTCATTTAAACCCAGGCGGGCCAAGCTGCTGGAAAAACATAAAGCAGAAATTGAGAAGGTGTATGGGTGATGTCGTTTAACTGCCGAAGTCCTTTTCAACAATATAATTGCATACTTAGAAACCGAAGAAAACATAACACTCGAAATTGCTATCGCGGAAGATGTGGATGAAGGCGGGGAATGAATTTGTTATGAAGACGCAGGAGATAAGGGTGGTGGGGGTGGTTTATGGGGTGGGTTGGCCGGCTTTCGTGGGACGTTGGCGACACCTGGGACAGCGTCCTAAGTGTCGCCAATGTCCCACGAAAAAATTAATGAAAGCACACCATGAAAATTTAAAGGATGCCGAAGAAAACAACACCCTCGAATTGCTCTCGCGCTCCGAGATTGGGGCTTGGTGTAAATGCTTTTAAAAAAGAAGTGTAGCGACAAATACACTGCCCACAAGAGCATCATCCGAAAGTCCAGCCTTGTTCCACCTGCTTGATAATCCATGAGGCTTCAAGAACCAAGTGTATATCACGCTCACCGCTTCACCACCTTAAACGCCATGTTTCTCCCATGCCCTTGCATGATGGCGAGGTTTATCCAACTCAGTGCGAATTGCTCCAACAAAATAAACTTATCGCTGCCGCCAAAATCATAAACATTTTCAAAGCCAATGTCTTTGGCCAATTGAGCGGTCACTCTTTTTGCTTTATCGCTGTCGCCTGCGTAAAACATGTCAATGCCTTTTCCGTGGTAGATGGGGTTGGCCATGTTCTCTGCGCCTGTGGTGTTGAAGCATTTCACAATGTCTTTGCAGTTGGTGAGGTTGAGCAAGGCTTCGGTGGTGTTGCTGAATGGTTCGGGTTTGGTGCGAACGGAATTCATGGCGTCAATAATTATTTTGTTGCTCACATCGCCCAATTGCGTGGCAATATCTTTCACAGCTCGTGGCACGGCTGCTATCATTATCACTTCCGCATTTGCGGAGGCTTCGGCAATGGCGTGGACACTGATGTTTTTGGCTCCCAACAATTTTTAAAACCCTTCTCCGCTTGGTTCGTGAGGGCACGAACCAAGGCGGGTTAGTGGATTCTATAAGCCAGTAGCCCAATCAAAAATTTTAGGCTATCACTTTCGTGTCGGTCAAGATCGCATCGAGGTCTTCGCCTGGCTTGGCAATAATTTTTTCTGTGGCACGGTCAAACTCTATTTTGCGGCCTATCTTATACGACAAGCCCGCCATGTGCGAGGAGATGGCTTCTTCAAATCCTTCTTTGATGCCGCAGCTTGGTGTGCCTCCGTTGCGGATGCAGCTCAACCACTCGCGCATGTGCAGAAAGGTTGGGTCAACACGCTTGCCATCGCGGTAGGTCCACAGCAATCCTTTGTTGGCAAAGTATTTTGCGGTAGCGGAAGTAACAGCATCGGTGCCATTGATGGACGGATCATAAACATAAATCGGCTCTGCCGGATCGATCCTTTTTTCTTTTATCAGGTCGGCATACTTGGTTGATCGTGCATCGGCATACACCGTAACGGCATTGCCCAATTCCATGGTGCCATCGTGCCCCATCAGGTAGGTAGGGCGCTCAAACTGATTGCCCAGGGTGGCACTATACACAAACGTCATTCCTTTTTCTTTTCCTTCGGGTTGGCTTGAACCGGTGGAGAAATCATTGTACTCCATGCTCACCTGCAACACATCGGGCACATTACGGCCATCGCGGTGTGTGTAAATGCCACCGGAGGTCATCACCGAGGTGGGGATGCCCATATTCAACACGCAGTTGAGGCGATCGTAATCATGCGAAAGCAAATCGCCAGACAGGCCCGACCCATACACCCACCATTTTCTCCATCGGAAAAAATGCTCCAGGTTAAAATCTGTCATAGGTGCATTTCCAATAAACTGATTCCAGTCAATTGTTTTGGGCGAGGCATCGGGGTGGATTTCATATTGCCAAGCACCGTTGTCGTCATTGCGGTTTGTGTTGGTGGTGATCAACGACACATGGCCGATCACTTTCTTGGCGATGATGTCTTGTGCGGTAAGAAAACTTTGCGTTTGCCGGTGCTGGTGCCCTAACTGAAACACCACTTTCGGATTGGCCTTCAAAGCATCGCGAAGCGTATAGGTTTCGGTAACATTGTGGGTCATTGGCTTTTCGATATACACATGAACACCGGCTGCAATGGCTTCGAGGGCAATGGGCGCATGCCAGTGGTCGGGTGTGGCAATCACAATGGCATCCACTTCTTTGCTGTTGATCAATTCTTTGTAGGTAAGAAATCGTTTTACTTTGTTGTCATCGGAAGTGAACGAATCGATCACGCGCTGGGCCCGCGTATCAAAAATATCGCAGACTGCATTTACTTTTATGTTCAGGTTTTCCTGTGCGAGAAAATCTTTTAACCGTGTGTCGCTGGGATTTTTTTCGGAGGCTTCTTTCATTCTTTGCAGCCAGTCGGTGGTGGCATAGCCAAGGGCACGGCAGAGTTGCTCCCCGCGGATTCCAAAGCCAATGATTCCTATTCTTACGGGATCGCCCGACATGGGCCCCGTGGGCGGAGGGGGCGAGGCTTTGATGTTTAAGGTTTCAAGCAGTTGCTGCCTTTCCTTTTTTGCGTTGCTCGTGGTGCGGGCACCGGCATACCACACCGTGCCGAGAATGGGTATGCCCGCCAGGCCGCGCAGCATATCTCTCCTTGACCATTTTCCAGAGTTGTTTTTATCGTTTGTCATGGCTATTTGCGGTTAGTTTGATACTTCAGTTTTATTTTTTGCGAAAAGGTTTTCAATACCAAAAGCCCAGGCGGTTGGAAACACCATGATCACCCAAAGGGCTGCAATCTCAATCAGGTTTTTGTTCACGATCCAGTAGCTGCCTTCAGCAGGGCCTTGAGGCAGGCCGGGGAAAGCAGGATGGGCAAGGTAGTAAAGCGCAAGCAAGCCCATGCCGATGACACTGGCCCACTTTGTTTTAAAGCCAATGAGCAATGAAACTCCAACAATCACCAGCGCGGCAATATTGAGCACATCCACCACGGAGGACATCGTGGCACT
>JANOQB010000277.1:0-5765 GCA_031422215.1 Cytophagales bacterium
GCGGCTGGCAGTGGCATCGATAATGCGCTTGTTGGCTTGATGAGGAACCAGCCAGTGGATATTTTCTTTGTTTAAATTATTTCGCTCAGCAAGTTGTGCGGATACCTCCGCCATATTGGTAACAGCAAACTTGAACACTGCCGCCCCTTCCTGATATACATAGTGCTGATGTGAATCAACGGTTTCGTGCGAGGCAGGCTTGCGGCTGCCCCCTGCCTTCATGTGCAAATAAGATTCACCATTTCCATCGCTCCTTAGTATTGAATCCATAACGCCTACCTCTTCGGTGGTAGGTTCAAGCAGCACACACCCTGCACCATCCCCAAAAATAATGCACGTGGTGCGATCGGTGTAATCCAATATGGACGACATCTTGTCGCCACCGATCACTATCACTTTTTTATAAACTCCTGATTGAATAAAACTGGCCCCGGTGGCAAGTGCATAGATGAACCCTGAACAGGCCGCGCTCATATCAAAACTAAAAGCGTTGGTGGCACCGATGGCAGTGGCCACAATGTTTGCCGTGGCAGGAAAAGTCATGTCGGCTGTTACAGTGGCGAAGATCACCAAATCAATTTCTTTCGGATCGGTGTTGGTTTTTGCGAGCATCTCTTTGGCGGCTGCACTGCCCATTACCGATACGCCCTGATTATCGCCTTTTAATATCCGCCTTTCTTTGATGCCCGTGCGCGAGGTTATCCACTCGTCACTGGTTTCCACCATGCTTTCCAATTCCTTGTTGGTGAGGATGTAATCGGGTACGTAACCCCCTACTCCGGTAATTGCTGCCCTGATTTTATTCATAGTTTGCCGTGGACATATTAAAAACAAATGCCCGACTAAAAAATCAGTCGGGCTATAAAATCTATTCTATGCGTAGTGCTTGTGTTGAACAAACAGAACACGAACAAATGTTTTATTCTTATAAGTGGAGATCATGGCTGGTTACGCCAATACCTCTTTCTCCATTACCACATTGCCTTTGTAAAATAATTTGCCTTCGTGCCAGAAAGCGCGGTGCGGCAAGTGATGTTCACCGGTGGTAGGGCACACCGCCATTTGCTTGGCCGTTGCTTTGTAATGGGTCCTTCTTTTATCTCTTCTTGTTTTCGAGGTTTTTCGTTTTGGATTTGGCATAACCTTGTTTAGTTAACGTAATTACTTTTTTAATTTTCTCAATTCTTCCCAACGGGGATCGATTACTTCTTTTTCTTCGCTATTTGTCGAGGTCGAGTAAACCAACTTTACATCTGCATCGTCTTCCTCGTCTTCTCCTTTCCCGACCAAGTCAGGATGCAATTTTTTTATCGGTATGGACAACGCAATAAATTCATACATATACTGACCGACATCTATTTTTTCCTGATCGGGTGTGATGATGACAATCTCATCGCTGATTTCCTGTGGTTCTTCTCCGTATTTGAATATTACCTTTCTGTTTATATGCAGTTCATGACGGAACGGCTCCAGGCTGCGGTCGCAAACAAGCTGCGTGTGACCAGAAATCTTGAAATCAGCTTCAATGAACGTTTCTCTTACATCTAAAGAAATCTGCGCATCAAAATCACCATTGGAAAGGACTTCCTTCCCGTACCGCTCAAAAAAGTCATCCTTTAATTCAAATTGAAAGTGATGTACTTTTTTATTGAGCCCAGTGATATTGACACTAAAGTCTTTCAATAGCCCAACCCCGTGGGGTTTTAAAATGAGCGGGCAAATTTATCAGAATTTATTGGATTTAAGGCCCCTTGATGGAATGAATTTTAAGATTCCGAAGGAAATTGGGGGATGGATCACACAAAGTCCTGAAAAACAACTGATTTCAACTCGTTTGTTGGCTTTTTACTATTGTTCTCCAGTAGGTAGTCAATCACATTCTTTTTAAATCCCAGCTTAATGGCAATGCCCCGGGCAAAAATAATTTCGCTTTCAAATATTTTTTGGTCCACAAATATCAACTCGATGCAGGAGATCAGGTAATCAAATTTCTGGTCGATCGACAAGGCCCCCAGTGTGCCAATGGGTTCTGGGTTTCTGATCAAGGCATTTACAATGTCTTCGGAAAACTGACGGTCTTTGGCAATTCTAAAAATCATTTCACGCTCGGACGTGGCAAAATGTTTATCGGCCTCGGCCAACTGAATAAGTATGTTCAATTTTTTCTTAGTGACGATATCCATTGGAAGCCTGACTTGTACTTTTCAAAACTAATCTATAATGTCTTATATACGATTGGGTTTTCTTCAAAGAAACCTGTGCAAGGCCAAGTTACATTATTTCTCTACGGTATGCGAAGCCCTGTTCTTGATAATATCGGCAGCGAGATACGCAGCTTGCCTGAATGAGTTTTCGTTTGCTTGGTTTTTTCCCGCAATGGAATAGGCAGTTCCATGATCCGGTGAAGTACGCACCACCGGCAGGCCGGCCGTAAAGTTTACACCGTTTTCGAATGCCAACGTTTTAAAGGCAACCAGGCCCTGATCGTGGTACATGGCAAGCACACCATCAAAACGTTGGTGCATGGCCGAGGCAAAAAAACCATCTGCTGGATAGGGCCCAAATACCAATTTCCCCTTCGATTTCAGTTCCATGATCACGGGCGAAATAATATCATTCTCTTCCTTGCCCAACAACCCCGAATCGCCTGCATGGGGATTTAGACCAAGCACGGCAATCTTTGGTTTGTTGATCAGAAAATCCTTTTTCAAAGAGAGTTCCAAGAGCCGTATCTTCAATTCCACGCGCTCTTTTGTAATAAAAGACGGAATGTCCTTTACAGGGATATGTTCGGTCACCAATCCAACTTTAAGCACTTCGCTCACCATCATCATCAGGCTTTCACCCGCATTGAATTCCTGGGTGAGATATTCCGTGTGGCCATTAAAAGGAAACTCGGTTCCGTGGATTGTGTTTTTGTCGATGGGGCCGGTGACAAAGCCGTCAATGAGACCTTCTTTTATTTCTTCTACAGCTTTTTTTAAGCTCAACAAAGCAGCACTGGCCGTTTGCCGCGATGGCTGGCCGGGGTTTATCTCTATCACTTCGTCCCAGCAGTTCACCACGTTGATCGTCTTTGAAAAGAATTGGCCTTTGGTTTTCACCTGACTGTAGTTGAACTCCTCCAGGTTCATCAGTTTTCTATAAAATGAAAGTACTTTGGTGGAGCCATAAACCACCGGTGTGATCAGGCTCATCAAGCGAGTGTCGGATAAAACTTTGATAATTACTTCGGGGCCAATGCCGTTGAGATCGCCTATGGTTATGCCTATGCGCGGCTTATCTGGTAGTGTCATTGCAAAAAGTTAGAGGTTCGGTGCCTTGCAATTTACAGTAATTTTATTGTTTTGGTTTTATCCTTTGTAGTTTCGCCAGCACAAACACATGATAATTTTTTTGAATCGTGGTAAGGCCAAAGAAGTTTTTAGGGCAACATTTTTTAAAAGACAAAAACATAGCACATCGCATTGTTGAGTCGCTCACGCTGGCCAAAGGCACAAACCATGTGGTGGAAATCGGGCCTGGCACGGGAGTGCTCACTACCTTACTGCTGAACATTGAAGCCATAGACCTGAAGGTTGTTGAAATCGACCGCGAGTCGGTTGCCCACCTGACCGAGCATTTTCCGGCACTGAAAGGCAGGATCATTTCGGGCGATTTTTTGGAATTGGATTTGGAAAAAGAATTTCCGGACAGGCTGAACATCATTGGCAATTTCCCTTACAACATTTCGTCACAGATTTTTTTTAAAGTGCTGGACAACTACGAACGCGTGCAGCAAGTGGTGTGCATGGTGCAGAAGGAAGTGGCCGAGCGGATTGCCGAAAAAGAAGGAAGCAAAACGTATGGCATATTGAGTGTGCTGCTCCAAACCTATTATGATATCGAGTTCCTTTTCAAGGTTCCTCCGGGTGTATTTTTTCCTCCACCCAAAGTAATGTCGGCAGTGATCCGCCTTGTGCGCAACAACCGCTACAAACTTGAGTGTGACCCTCAACTTTACCGTAAGGTGGTGAAGCAAAGTTTTCAAACCAGGCGCAAGACCTTGCGCAACGCACTGAAAATCCTAAATTTGCCGCCAGCCGTTTTGAAGCTCGACCTCATGGATAAAAGGGCCGAGCAACTGTCGGTGGAACAGTTTATTTTTTTGACTAAGGAGATAGAAAAATCCAATGAATTTCGCTGAGTTTGAATTGACGAAAGAGTTTCGCGACCGCTTCCAGCAGGCACTGGACGAACGTGACAATGCTTTTGTGCGCGATACATTGGCTGATGTAAACCCGGCCGACATCACTTCCCTCCTATACGAATTCAATGGCGAGGAATCCAAATATGTGTTGGACTTGCTTTCCATAGAAACACGATCAAAAATCATCAAAGACCTCGACCCCGATGCCCGTAAAACTTTTCTCACCACCAATTATCAGGTATCCGAAATAATCGCCATCGTAAATTATTTAGATTCGGACGATGCGGCCGATATCCTCAATGAGCTTCCGATCAAAACAAGCGAGGAGATCATAGCCCAATTGGATCCCGATCTCAAGTCGCAGGTAATAGACCTGCTGCGCTACGATGAAAACGTGGCCGGAGGGCTGATGGCCAAAGAGCTTATCAAAGCCAAAGATTACTGGACGGTGGTGCAGTGTGTGGATGAGATACGAAAGCAGGCCGAGAACGTGACGAAGTTTTATGCGGTATATGTAGTGGACGATCAGGACAAATTATTGGGGCGGGTGTCGCTGCAAAAACTGATCTTGTCTGATCCTAAAACAATAGCCAAAGATATTTGTGAAGACGATCTTGTTTCGGTGGAGACGTACATGGAAGACAGAGAAGTAGCCGAGATCATGAGCAAGTATGATTTGGAATCGGTGCCGGTGGTGAACGTGCAGGGGCACCTCGTGGGAAGGATCACTATTGACGATGTGGTGGATGTGATCACCGAGCAGGCCGAGGAAGACCGCCAGATCATGTCGGGTATCACCGAAGATGTGGAAGAAGACGATAGCGTGTGGCGCAACACACGGGCGCGGCTGCCCTGGTTGTTGATCGGCATTTTGGGCGGGTTGCTCAGCGCACGGTTTATGGGATTCTTTGAAATGGAGATAGCCAAGATAACGGCCATCGCTTTTTTTATTCCGCTCATTCAGGCCACAGGCGGAAATGTGGGCATTCAATCATCGTCATTGGTAGTTCAAAGTTTGGCAAACCCAGGTTTTGTGGATGAAGGTTTGTGGAAGAGATTGTTAAAAGTTTTCAGTGTGGCTTTGCTGAATGGTTTTTTTCTCTCGCTGATTGTGTATGTTGTTACATGGATAGCCTTTGGTGACGATTCACTTAATCTCATCGTGTCGCTGGCACTTTTTTTTGTGGTGGTGTTTGCTTCCTTTGTTGGCACCATTACACCTCTTATATTAAACCGGTTGGGATTCAATCCTGCGCTCGCCTCAGGCCCGTTTATCACCACCACCAACGACCTTCTTGGCTTGGGTGTGTATTTTCTTACGATACATATTTTGTTGTGAGGGTTGTAGTGGTGGAGCCAACCACTAATGCATTCGCGCAACACCAACAATAGCGGAGCCCCACCCTTAACATGGGGTTAACGTCAACCTCATTCAACCCCCGGCTGCTTCAGCACAAAGCCCGCCTTCTCTTTTTCCTGGTCAACAATTTTCTTCACATCGGCCAACAGTTTTTTTGCATCATAGACAATTCCGTCCTTTACCGTGTACTTAACTCCGCCCACGCGCTTCACTGAA
>JANOQB010000278.1:0-13438 GCA_031422215.1 Cytophagales bacterium
TTTTTCATTTTCTTAAAATTTAAAACTGTACGTGAAAGACGGGATCAACGGGAAGAGACTGTACTGAACAAATTTTTTGTTGAAGTTTTTATCGTAGCCAATGTCCATGAAAAAAGGGTTGAGGCGGCTGTAAACATTGTATATGCCAAGCGTCCATTTGCGCTGGCCCCATTTTTTTTCTTTCCACCAACTGAAGCTCAGGTCAAGGCGATGATAATCCCGCATGCGGTAACCGTTTCTGCTTTCAAAGTGGTTGATCTCGTTGCCGCCAAAGCCATTGTACTGATTGCTGCTAGACTCATCTACACCTTCATAGATAGCAGTGGGCAAAGTGATGGCGTTGCCGGTAGTATAAATCCACACCATCGAAAAGTCCATGCGGTCGTTCCAGGTGTGCGTGAGCGCAAGGTTTATGTCGTGGCGGTTGTCGTACTTGTAGGGAAACATCTTTCCAAAATTCAACGTCTCGAACTGGCGGTTGGTCCACGAAAGTGTGTAGCCGAGCCATCCCGTAAAGGCACCTGTCTTTTTTTGCAATAGAAACTCCATGCCATAACTTTCGCCACGCCCGTTCATGGCCACTTTGTCTTGCCAGTCTTCTTCAATGTCGATGTAGCTGGCCCCATCTTCATACTCAATCAGGTTGGTCATTTCTTTGTAATAACCCTCTAAGCTGATTTCATAAATTCCTTTGTAGGTTTTTGCAGCACCAATCGCTGCCTGCCACGATTGCTGTGGTTTTACTTTTGCTGTGCTGGGCACCCACAGGTCGGTGGGCAACCCCAGGCCAGCGTTGGTGAGTAAGTGAATGAATTGCGTCATGGTGGAGAAGGATGCCTTGAGCGAAAGATCGTTGCCTAAAAGAAAGCGCGAAGAAATGCGCGGCTGCACCGAGCGGTACCAACGGTTTTCCACCAAGAAAGTGGAAGCATGAACACCGGTATTTAGTTTTAATGATGGGCTTATCTTCCAGTCGTCTTCCGCATAGAGCACAAATTCTTCAGCCGTTGTCACTGCGGCACCTGCGGTGGTGTCTGCTTGCTCGTTGGAGCGAAGGGTATAAACACCGGGAGAAAATTTGTGCGCGATCAGGTTGGCACCGAAGCGGATGTAGTGATCGGGGTTGGGAAGAAAATCAAAATCGGCTTTGGCTGCCCAATCGCGTATGCCCGATGTGTAGCGGTCTTTATAGAAAGTTTCTTCTTTGGGTTGCCCAGGTGTGGTGCGTGTTTCTTCATACTGATCAAAAATTTCGAAACGGTAGCGGCTGAAGGTTCCGGTAAAATTTCCAAATAGTTTGGGCGATATGATCTTGTTCCAGCGCATGGCGGTGATGATGTTTCCCCATCGCAAACCAAATTCAGTTCTATAATCGGTGCGCGTGTTGTTGTCCACATAAAAATCTTTTTCCTTGGCGTATGCTTTGTCGTCACCCGTGTAGGTGCTCAGGTACAACCTGTTTTTGTTATTGATGATGTGGTTGACTTTGACATTTAGATCATAAAAAAAATAACCGGCATTGTATCCTTCGCTCGCTGCTTTGATGATGGGCTGAGCAAGTATGTCTATGTATGTGCGCCTGGCGGAAATCAAAAATGAAGTCTTGTCTTTTTGAATGGGGCCTTCCACCGAAATTTTGGAAGCGATCAGCCCAATCGAACCCTCGCCTTTCACTTCTTTCATATTGCCGTCTTTCATGTTGATGTCAATCACAGACGAAAGCCTGCCGCCATACCGGGCGGGAAATCCTCCTTTGATCAACTCAACATGGTTGAGCGCATCGGCATTGAACACCGAGAAAAAACCGAAGAGGTGCGAGGCATTATATACCGGCACGCCATCCAACAATATCAGGTTTTGATCGGGGCCGCCACCGCGCACATACAATCCCGAACTGCCTTCGCTTCCCGATTGCACACCGGGCATCAGTTGCAATACTTTCATCACATCGGTTTCTCCAAAGAAAGCAGGCAATGCTTTGATCTGGTCCACCGGTATGGAGATGGTGCTCATGCGGTTTATTTCATGGATGGCATCAGCCTTGGACGCATTCACCACCACTTCATCCAACACGGTAGAGCTTTTTAAAAAAATATTTATGGAGGTGTCTTTGCGGAGATAAAATTTTATCACCTGATGTTGATAGCCCACGTAGGAGTAGAAGAGGGAAACAGAATCGCGCGGAAGCGTGATGCTATAAAAGCCGTGTGTGTTGGCCGATGTGCCCGATGCCGACTTGGCATGGAAGGCAGTGGCCCCGATCAAACTCTCTCCACTGTCCTGATCTTTGAGGTGACCGCTAACAGTAAATTTTTGTGCATGTGCAAACAAAGGGATTAACACGCAGATTAGTGCCGGTGCAAATTGCCTCATGGTGTGTGGGTTAGGTAGAGAGCAAACGACAAGTTAAAGTAAAATATTGTGCGACAAGATGCAATGCCAAATCAAAACTATCTTGATCCACTTGGTTTATTTGAACGGCACAACGTTCCAATCTCCAGCACGTTAAACCTCTAACTTTAAAACCACCTCCCATGAAAACTAAACTATATCTTTTTTTTCTGATTGTATTTCCCGTGTTGGCCTATGCCGAAGTTCCCATTCTCGTTTCACCTCAGTGGCTGAATGAGCATCTTAAAGATCCTAACCTCGTAATCCTACAAGTAAATTTTCTTCAAGCAGAATATGAACGGGAACATATTGCCGGAGCCCGCTTTTTGTGGCCGAATTGGTTAGCTCCCAATACTCCGCATGCCAACTACAATGCCCCTGACCCAAAAGAGGCACAAAATCTTTTGCGGAGGTTCGGTATTTCAAATACTTCGCACGTGGTTATCTGTCACGTAAAAAATGAAGTGTCACCATCGGCCCGAATGTTTCTTACGGTGGAACATCTCGGGTTGCGTGGACAAGTATCATTTTTAAATGGCGGGCTGGAGGCCTGGAAAAAGGAAGGTCTTCCACTAACGAAGGAAATCCCCGTAGTAGCAAAGGGAAAATTTAAAGTAGTACTAAATGGGTTGCTGGTAAACAAAGAATACGTGCTAAAAACATTACAGTCAACCAATGTGGTGGTTGATGCGCGCATGCAACGATTTTATGATGGCGAAGCAACGGGAAATCCGCGTGACGGGCATATCACTGGAGCCAAAAATATTCCTTATACCGATTTAACGGATGCTTCAAGCGTGTTCAAGCCTGCTGATCAACTGCAATCGTATTTTACAGCGGTAGTTCCGGAAAAGAAAGATGAAGTGGTACTGTATTGTTTTATCGGGCAGACCGCGAGTGTTGTTTATATCGCAGGCCGGCTTTTGGGTTACGAAGTGAAATTGTATGACCACTCCCTGCAAGAATGGAGTTGGCTTGACAATTTGCCGATGGAGGTTACACAGAAGTGATTGTTTAACTGGAGTTGCGCAACGGTTTAAAATTTTAACTCAAAGCGAAGCGTCATAAGTGTTTGCAGAACAAATCGCAATTTACAAGCCGACTCCAACGGGTCGTATGATTAAAGGTCGTGGCAATTTATATTCCTTCTTATTCAAGCCACTCTCACACACCCGCCATCGTCTCGCTCAAAATATAATCCACCACTTTTTCCAAGCTGCCGGTTTGTTCAAACACGGCCAATTGCCGGTCGGCACCGGTGCCTTTTTCTAAAATGGTGTGGATATAATTGATGGCACTGCGGCTACCAAGTTCATCCACTTCATCGTCAATGAAGTCCAACAATTCCAGTATCAGCACGCGGGTATCCAACTCCATCTGCTTGCCAAAATCAATCAAGCGGCCATCCAATCCATAGCGCGATGCCCGCCATTTGTTTTCGTTTATCAGTGCGCGGTTGTACATGATGAAGCTCATGTTCTGAAGCCGAAGTTTATAGAGCTTCACCACCAATGCCTGAAACACGGCCGTGATGGCGATGGTTTCCTGTATGCGCATGGGCACATCGCAAATCCTGAATTCGATGGTGTCAAAAAATGGATGCACGCGCACATCCCACCATATTTTTTTTGCGTTGTCGATGCAGTTTGTCTTTATCAGCAGGTTCACATAGTTTTTAAAATCATCCCAGCTATTAAAATGATCGGGTATGCCCGTGCGCGGAAATTTGTCGAACACCTTGGTGCGAAACGATTTGAATCCTGTGTTGCGCCCTTCCCAAAAAGGGGAGTTGCAGGAAAGCGCATAGACGTGCGGCAAAAAATATCGCACCGTGTTCATGATGTGGATGGCCATGTTTTTGTCGGCAATGCCAACATGCACATGCAAACCAAAAATCAAATTGGAGCGTGCCGCCTCTTGCATCTCCTGCACAATTTCGTCATATCGCGGATTGGGCGTGATCAACTGTGTGCTCCAATGCGAAAAGGGATGAGTACCGGCCGCGCCAATGCGAAGATTTAAAGAGCTTGCCACTTCGGACACAAGTTTTCTTAACCCGCGTATTTCTTCATAAGCCTGCGCCACATCTTTGCAGATGCCTGTGCCCACCTCCACTACAGCTTGGTGCATTTCTGCTTTCACGCTGTCTTTAATAACATGCGAAGCCAGTTCCACTATTTTTTGATCGTGCGATGTGAGCTCGCGCGTATGGGGGTCCACCACCATGTATTCTTCTTCAACTCCCAGTGTAAATTTTTCCATATACGATTTATCCTTTTGCCGGTGGTGAAGGTTTTTTTGGTGATTTAGGTTTTGCTTCTTTCTTGATGATTTCTTTGTCGGGTGCGCTACCGTTTTTTGTGTTGGCGGCAACTGCATTTGTTACAAACGTTCCCCACGTTAGGTTGTCACTTCCCGGCTTTTGTTCCCGTGCCCTCTCCACGGCAATTTTAGCGGATGTTTGCACTACCCAATCAAAATTTTCTTGCCCTACTGAATTGACATCGGCATCGGGAGCAGGATTGCAAAAATCAATGGCATAAGGCACACCATCGCGCACGGCCATTTCCACCGTATTGAAATCATATCCCAAGGCATTGCAAAGATCGAGTACATAACCGTGCACCTTTTTCAACAGCTTATCCGTGGCGGGGCCCTTACCGCTCTGGTAGCGAAGGTGGTGCGGGTTGCGCGGCTCATATTGCATGATGCGCACATGCTTTCTTCCAAGGCAATAGCAACGGAAGTAATCGTCAAAAATAATTTCTTCCTGAAGCATCATCACCAACTGGCCCGTTTCGCTGTACGATTTAAAGAAGTCATCTTGATCGCGGAGTTTATACACGCTCTTCCACCCGCCACCGGCATGAGGCTTCATATAGGCGGGCCACCCGATGTGTTCAAATATTTTTTCCCAGCTAAGGGGAAACTTTAAATTGCTGAACGAAGCCTCACCCGTATCGGTAGGGCGCTCGTGCGAAGGAAGAAGCACCGTTTTGGGCACGGGCACACCCAGCTTTACTGCGAGGGCATTGTTAAAAAATTTTTCATCGGCACTCCACCAAAATGGATTGTTGATCACCGCTGTTCCGCTGATGGCTGCGTTCTTCAAGTAGGCGCGATAAAAGGGCACATCCTGCGAAATGCGGTCGATGATCACGGCATAGTCGGTAGGTTCGCCTTGCTGCACCATGTCCGCCTGCACGGGTTCGGCCATAATATCCTTCAATCCCATTTTGTTGATGTGCTCTACAAATGCTTCGGGGAAGGAGCGCTCCATGCCGTGCAGTATTCCTATTTTTTTCATAGCTGTGAGGTTTGTTTTTTTATGTCTATAATTATTTTCTGGAATTTTAAAGGCTCGGTCAAATGTGGGTTGTGTGCTGAATCAGTAAACCAATATAGTTTTTTTTCTTTGCAAACAACCTGCTGATAGTAAGATTCTGCCAACGAAAAGTGTGTTTGATAATCGTTGCTGCCGATGAGAAAATAGACCGGACATTTTAGCTCTGGGGCAAATTCAAAAAAATTGGTCTGCGATGCTTCGTTGAAGAGTGTAAGCCACTTGCTTGCCCACGTGGCCACCTTGGCACGTGTTGGTATGGAAGAAGTCATAAACTTGCTCAACCATTTTCTGTGATAGTAGAGTTGTTCTCCGTTTTCGAAAGGAATTTTAACTTGATCAAGTTCTGAGGCTGCTTGCTTATTGTTTTCCTTGTTTGCTTTTTCGATCATTGAATTTAAAGAAAGCCGTTCGCTCTCCAACTGGTTTATCATCGGGCTTACGGCAAAGTATCCTTTCAGCAACTCAGGTCTTTCGGCAGCCACGCGCAAACCTAAATAACCTCCCCACGAATGCCCCATCAAATAAATTTTTTCCTGTGAAAATTTTGAAGCAAGTGAGCGTATGAGTTCGATGGCATCGCTCACAAAAAGGGAAACTGTTAGTGGCCCTAAATAATTATTGAGCACGTCCGTTTGTCCGCTTCCGCGTTGGTCCCATTGCACAACAATAAAATGCTGTTGCAATTCACTTGTAAACTTATCGGCATAGGCCATCACCGAATTACCGGGGCCACCGTGCAGAAAAAGTAAAACCGGTGCTTGGTTATTGTCGCCCTTAAATTTTATCCATTGTTTGATGCCGCCTATCTGTATTGCCTCACTGCCATTTATTTTATTGCCAATTGCATTGGTGGAAATTATGAAGGCAACGAAAAACAGGAAGTGTGCGATCATTTTTTGTGGGGCCAGGCCGAGATTAAAATTAAAAAGAAGAAGCATAAATAGACACCGGTTGCGTGAGGGATTGAAGCGGAAAGCCCACACCACGATGGCAGCGCGCCTCATGTAGCCATCGTGGGAGGACTTGAAGCGGAAAGCCCGACCCGAAGGGGCACGCCCAAACAAAATGTAACGCAACATCCGTCATCTGATCAGCGACAAATAATGCGGAAACATTTCTCTCCATGCTGGCCAATCGTGTGGTGCATTTTGGCGCACGTCAAGCCAGTGGCTGATTCCTTTGCTGCGTAAAATTTCTGCCATCCGCTCGTTGGCGCTCCAGCACATGTCGTGTGTACCGGTGCCCAACACCACAAACATGTCGTGGAAAAAATCACTTTGTGCATTGGGGATAAAATCTATCGGGTTGTTGAAATATACGTCATTGTCATAGTAGCCGTCCACCTGGTCTTTGATGTCGAAGGCAGCGCCCATGTTGATCACATACTTCACCACTTCGGGGTGGCGAAAGGCAAAGTTGGTGGCGTGATAGCCGCCAAAGCTGCACCCGGCCGTGGCGATGCGGCCTACGCCCGTTTCCTTTTGGGCGAGGGGCACCAACTCGTGCAATAACATTTGATCATACCAAGCATGATTTTTTGCGCGGTCGGCAGGGTGTATGTTCCGGTTGTACCAGCTTAAATCGTCAATGCCATCGGGGCAATAAATTTTCACCAGGCCTTCATCCAAAAACCAGTGCACACTTTCGATCAATTTAAAATCTTTGTTTTCGTAGTGGCGGCCCCTGGAGGTAGGGAACAAGATGACCGGATAGCCTCGGGTGCCAAAGGAAAGAACCTCTATGTCCCTGCCCAACCGGGGCGAATACCATTTGTGATAATGTTCGTGTGGCATATCGTTTCAAAGTTTAAACTTCTATTTTTACGATTCTAATCGTAAGTAAAGTCGGAATAAACATTGTAAAAATCCATTTCTACCAAAAAAATATTGTCTTGTCCCTTTCGCATCACTACCACCTCGAAAAACTTACCGACATCCACTCCAAACTTCTCAGCAGGGATACTGTGGTGGATATTTTGCTTCCTTTTCAATATGAAAAAGGCAGTAAACACTACCCTTTGCTGATTTTAAATGATGGACAGGACGGTGAAGCCATTCATCTGAAAGCCACCATGGAAAAGCTTACTCACAACAAAGCGATCAAGGATGTGATTGTGGTGGCGGTGCATGCGGGGGACAGGATGCAGGAATATGGGGTGGCCAACAAAGCAGATTTTCAAGGCCGCGGGTCGAAAGCAAAAAATTACACTCGGTTTATCATGACCGAGTTGATACCATACCTTCATTATCAATATTCCATTTCCAAACTGCCTGAGGAAAATTGCATAGCCGGATTTTCGCTGGGGGGGCTATCAGCCGTGGACATTGCCTGGCACCATGCCGATTATTTTGGAAAGGTAGGTGCATTCAGTGCTTCGTTTTGGTGGCGCAGCCGCGATGCTAAAAGCAGGTTTTACTCAAACTACAGAGACCGCATTATGCACCAAACCATACGAAGGGGAAAGTTTAAGGCAGGATTAAAATTCTGGTTTCAAACCGGCCTGAAAGATGAGCATGGCGATCGTGACAAAAACGGTGTGATCGATTCGATTGATGATACACTCGACCTCATTGTGGAACTCACAAAAAAAGGGTACCGGCCCTTTCATGATATTCAATACTTAGAACTGGAGCATGGAGAACATAACCTCAAAACCTGGGGCGAAGCACTACCACATTTTTTAACGTGGGCGTTTGGTAAAAAATAATTTTAACAACCATGGCAGACCTATAAGGTTTCAAAAACCTTATAGGTCTAAATCAATCAACTTGAATCAATTAACTAACAAATGAATTCAACAATCAACACCATCATTTTCGATTTGGGCGCAGTGCTTATCGACTGGAACCCAAAGCACCTTTACAGAAAGATTTTTAAAACCGAAGAAGAAATTGATTGGTTTCTCGAAAACATCTGCACCTCAGCATGGAACGAGGAGCAAGACGCAGGAAGATCATTTGAATCAGCAACCGAAATATTGGTGAGCAACTTTCCAGAACATGAGTTGGCCATCCGTGCCTGGTATGGCCGATGGCCGGAAACAATCAAAGGGCCCATTCAAGAAACCGTGGATATTTTGGAACAGATAAAACTGTCGGGCAAATTCAGGTTGTATGCGCTTACTAATTGGTCGGCAGAAACATTTCCGTGGGCGTTGGAGCGATTTGAATTTTTGCATTGGTTTGAAGGCATTGTGGTGTCGGGGCATGAGAAAACCAGAAAGCCTTTTCCGGAATTTTATCAAATACTTTTTGATCGCTACAAAATAAATCCGGCCACTTCACTTTTTATTGACGACAACCTGCGCAACATTGAAGCGGGCCGTACGCTCGGCCTTCCTGGAATCCATTTTCAAACTTCACAACAATTGAAAGAGGAATTGGAGAAAATCAAAATCATTTCGGGAAAGTAAAAGATTGTTGCTCCAAGGTAAATCAGTATTGATACGGGGCTGTGCAATTATGAAACCGTTACCTTTAGTAAAAAAAACATGAATCCCCGAATCGCATTCACCTTCCTCCTTTTGTTGGTAGCTATATCAGCCTTTTCACAATTGGAAAGCAAAAAGGCACCTAATGGAAAATTTGGTTTCACCAATGAAAATGGGGAGTGGGCCATTCAGCCCCTCTATGATGAGTTGACAGAATTTTATGATTCACCTCATGCGTTTGTGAAATTGAAAGGCAAATGGGGTGTTATCGATCAACAAGGAAGAACCATTGCCCCGTTTGAATACTCTAAAATATCCAATCTTGATACGGGTGATGAACAACTGTATTCGGTGACAAAGAATAAGCGGTACGGAATATTGAACCTGCAATCAGGGAAATTAATTGCCGCGTGCCTATATGAAAAAGAATTTTTGTTTGAAGATGGTATCATTCCGTTGCAAGGCAATTTGTCGGTAGTTTATAAAAACAGAAAAGCCGGATTACTGAACGATAAAGGAATAGAAATTGTGCCGTGCATCTATGACGGAGGCAAAAGGCCTTTTGCTGATCTTGACTATGATTATTATTTTCTTGTGAAGCAAAACAACAAAGCCGGTGTGATTGACACTGCGGGTAGGCAGGTTGTGCCTTGCCTGTATGACGAGGTGAAAATATGCGACTCGATGGATAAAACTTTTGAAATAGTTAAAAAAGGAAAATATGGACTGTGCGGCTTCGATGGCAAAGAAATGATAGCACCTGTTTATGACAAATCTTTTTTCTTTGAAGGCGAATATGCGTTGGTCAAACGCAATGGAATCTATGGAGCGATCAACAGAAAAGGGGAAACGGTTGTGCCCTTTACTTTTTCAAAAGAATCTGACGCATTTGATGAGATGATGAAGTTGTATGTGGAGTAATTCCCTATTTGAAATTAACCACGCACTTCTCAATAATATCGCAACATTCATGTACCTGGTCTTCGGTGATCACCAAAGGAGGAGCCAATCGGATAATATTTCCGTGGGTGGGTTTGGCCAGCAATCCGTTCTTGGCAAACTTCAAACATAAATTCCAAGCGGTTTCGCTTTCCGGTGTATCGTTGATCACAATCGCGTTGAGCAAACCCTTGCCGCGCACCAAAGCTATCAAGCTCGATCTTTCTTTTAGCGCATTCATCCGTTCGCGGAAAACCATGCCCAATTTTTCTGCATTGGCCGCTAAGGATTCATCTCTCACAACATTCAAAGCCTCCACCACAACGGCAGCCGCCAATGGGTTTCCTCCAAAGGTAGAACCATGTTCGCCCGGCTTTATCACCAACATGATTTCGTCATGGGCCAGCACCAGCGATATGGGCAACACCCCTCCTGAAAGTGCTTTGCCCAAAATCAATAAATCGGCACGCACACCTTCATGGTCAGAAGCCAACATTTTGCCCGTGCGCGCAATGCCCGTTTGGATTTCGTCCATCATCAACAACACATTGTGTTTCTTGCACAATTCTTCTGCGGCTTTCAGGTATCCCTGTTTTGGAACATATACGCCTGCTTCACCCTGTATCGGTTCTATCCAAAGGCCGCACACATTTTTATTGGCCAATGCTTTTTCAAGTGCTGCTATGTTATCGTACTCTATAATTTCAAAGCCTGGCATGAAAGGGCCAAAATCTCTCCGGGCGGTGTTATCCGTAGAAGCCGAAATGATGGTAGTGGTCCTTCCATGAAAATTGTTTTTAACAGCCACGATCACCGCCTCATTGGCCGCGATGCCTTTTTTTGTGTATCCCCATTTGCGCGCAAGCTTTATCGCGGTTTCATTTGCCTCGGCCCCGCTGTTCATGAACAGTGCCTTGTCGTAGCCAAACAACTCGCACACATATTTTTCGGCCACGCCTAATTTGTCGTTGTAAAAAGCACGTGAAGTAAGTGTAAGTTCCTTTGCTTGCTCTATCAATGCGTTGATGATGCGCGGATGGCAATGCCCCTGGTTAACGGCACTATAAGCAGAAAGAAAATCATAGTATCGGTTTCCTTCCACATCCCACAAAAAGACACCTTCGCCTTTGTTCAACACAACCGGCATCGGGTGATAGTTGTGCGCACCGTACTTTTCTTCTAACCCGATTGCCTCTTGGCTGGATGTAATTGATGATACCATAAAACTGAAATTAAATGAAAGGCAAAGTTAAGGAATCTGACTGTGAGAGCCTATGAAATTTTAATGGCATAGTTCGGGCACGGTAAACGATGGGATACAATTACTTGCTGATGTCGGCCTTCTCCAACGTTTTATGTATTCTCACCACTTCCATCAAGGCTGCAGAACCATACCACGGATGAAGTTCCATTTCCAAAGTGCCCGCCTGTATGGAAGGATCCGTCTCCGTTAATTGCTTTGCTTCCTCAATGCTGCTCACGTTGAAAATATAAATCCCACGGATGGGTTGCTTATCCAGGAAAGGTCCTGCCACTACAAGTTTGCCTTCGGCCGCCAAGCGTTGAATATTTTTCAGGTGAGCCTTTTGCAATTCATTGCGTTTGGCTTCGTCTTCAATTTTTGTTTTGCCCGATTTCAAAAAAGCGATCACATATTTTTTCATCCCGTAGTCATCGGCACCAACCCTGGCAGCGAGCACAGCATCATATGCCGGAGGGGAATCCGTTGCCTGACTGAAACAAAAAGTTGCCGATGCCAAGAGGAACATCAGGCCGTAAATTATTTTTTGCATATAGTTAATTGTTAAAAAGTAAATGGACTATTTCCAAGCCGCCAATATAATCCCCATGACCGTGAGGGCTACTATGCTATATCCAGCATTGATCAAAAACAGGGTAAACGATTTTCTTTCAAAAAGATAATGTGTTCCCACAAAAGTGGCGACCCAACCGGCCCCGCCCAGAAAGCCCCACATAGCACCCATGACCGGATTGTTTTCTGGACCCATGAAAATGGCCAGGTTCACGGCAGCAATCAAGCCGAGCAAAAAAGCAAGGCCAAAAATCTTCACCATGTTGCCGCCCTTTAAACTTTCTTCGGTGAATCCGTTTTCCTTCATCCAGGTTTTGCCGAAGACTGCCGGTGAATACCAGAGGCCGCCAATCAAAAAAGTGGATAAGGCAGCAGCAAACAGCGCGAAGTAGTTGAGTTGAATATCCATAGTTTTAGTTTTTAAGTGAAGCCAAAGTTGTTGTTTATTTTAAATGGCCATCATTTAATGTTTAATAATCTTCATGAGTTTTTCGCCTTCAATTTTCAACGTGTAAATACCAGGAGGAAGAATGGATAGGTTTATTGTATAATCGAGAAGCTCGGCATTGGCCACCTGCCTGCCCGCGTTATCGAAAATAACGAATCGGTTTCCAATTAAATTTTTTGATGGAAAAATTTTTATTTCCCTATCTGTGGGGTTAGGGGCAAATGCAGTTTCTTGGTAAAGGTTGGTTTCAAAGAGCACCGAAACATAGGGCGCTGTTTCGCTTAAGCAGGTGATGTGAACCCTGGCCTCATATTCGGTGCCGGGCCTTAATTCAGACAATGAAATATTCGTCAAGGTTGTCTTCTTTGTTTGCCAAGCGTTGCTGCCCGAAATGGAATAATCAATTGAATATGGAAGGCCGCTGAAGTTATCGCTCCATGATAATTCAGCTGTCGTTTGTGTTATCTCATTAGCCGATAGATTAAAAGGCACATAACAAACGGTACTAAACGTGATGGCGGTAAAATTTTTGGCGGCAACACATTTCGGGGCGACTGTCACTGTATATTTCGTTCCAGGAGTCAGTCCTTGCATATTGAAAGAAGTTGAATTAGTCTCCACAGTTTTTACGGCACCACTGATTGTATAGGTTAAGGTATAGCTTTTCGTATCGGATTCATCGGCCCAGTTAATGGTGGCACTGAATGGCGTAACGGCATCCGCACGCAACATCGAAACTTTCGGGCAAGGCGTGGTAAACGATGTGGAAATAAAATCTGAATTGATGTTGGTGCACGCCAGCCTTCCCCTTACAAAATATTGTTTTCCGGGAATAAGAGGGAACATTGTGCGCGTTTCATTTATCAAAATCCAATCAACATTATCGGTGCTGTATTCAAGAATAGCATTGCCTGTGTAGTTGCTCGTCCACTGCACTGTTGCCTTGTTGTAGATTACGTTTGTAGTGGTGAGCGTGGATAATTTTGGGCATAGAGTAGTAAACTGCCTGTAATTAAATTGAACAGGCGTGGGGCATCTTCCTCTTAGGCGCAGATCGAAGGTGGTGCCTGG
>JANOQB010000279.1:0-1726 GCA_031422215.1 Cytophagales bacterium
GGAAGCCGGGATGATGCTCCATAAGGTGAGCGGCAAAAAAGCAACCTATGGTGAAATGGCTTCAAAGGCTGCAACGCTGCCGGTGCCTAAAGAAGTAACATTAAAAGAGGCGAAAGATTTTACCATCATTGGCACGTCAAAGAAAAATGTGGAAGGAAAGAATATCGTGACCGGCAAACCTTTGTTTGGAATAGATCATACCCAGGAAGGAATGTTGATTGCCATGATTGTGCACCCGCCCGCATTTGGTTTGAAAGTGAAATCGGTAAACGATACCGAAGCGAGAACCATGCCTGGCATCAAAGATGTGTTTGTTATAAAAACCCTTGCGGACGATTATGAACGTAACGGTTTCGATACAGCAGCTTTCACAGAGATGGCTGTTGTGGTTGGGAGTACTACTTGGGAAGTGATGAACGCCAAGAAGACTTTGAAGATAGAATGGGAAAAAATTTCTGATAGTAACATGGTGGTTAGTGCCTGGGGAGGAAAACAAACCGTGAAAATTCCCGCAGGTCTTGAAAGCACGGAGGGGCATAAAACCCGGATGGCCGAAATGTCGAAGAAGGCAGGTAATGTTCTAAGAAAAGATGGTGATCCGGAAGGAGCTTTTAAAAAGGCTGCCAAAGTTCTTGAGCGGACTTACTCGGCTCCGTTCCTGGCGCATAATACGATGGAACCCGTTAATTGCTTTGCTCATGTTACGGCAGACAAAGCAGAACTATACGGACCCACACAAGCACCAGAATTTATCATGCAAGCCCTTTCCGCACGCCTGGGACTTCCAAAAGAAAATATTCACATTAAGTTGGCGCGAATGGGAGGTGGCTTTGGTTTAAGAGCTTATGGTCATCACATGGTGGAGGCAGCAGTAATCTCGCAAAAATTGAATGCGCCAGTCAAAATGGTTTACACGCGTGAGGATGACATGACGTATGGCATTTACAGACCTACTTACACGGCTACTTATAAAGCTGCCTTAGACAAGGACAATAACCTTATTGCATTTCACGTACGCGGAGGTGGTGTGCCTGAGCATCCTGTTCATGCCAATCGTTTTCCTGCAGGTGCGGTAGATAATTATCTGGCAGAGGGTTGGCAATTGGATTCAAACATTACCATCGGTGCGTTTCGTGCACCACGCTCAAATTTCATTGCCGGTGCCGAGCAATCATTCTTAGATGAGTTGGCAGAACTGGCTGGAAAAGACCCGATTGAGTTTCGTCTTGAACTGTTGGAGCGCGCCAAGAATAATCCTGTTGGCAAGGACAACGATTATGATTCCGACCGCTATGCCGGAGTGTTGAAATTAGTGAAAGAGAAATCAAAATGGAGCGAGCCGCTGGCTGCCAATGTCCATCGTGGAGTGTCGGCATATTTTTGCCACAACACGTATGTGGCCGAAGTGCTCGACCTAGAAATCCAAAACAATAAGCCAGTCATCCATAAAGTGTATGCTGCCGTTGACTGTGGCATTGTTGTCAATCCTGATTCAGCCATCAACATGAGTGAAGGTGGTATTGTGGACGGAATAGGAAATGCCCTGTTTGGTGAATTGACTTTCTTGGACGGAGTGCCCGAAAAAAATAACTTCGACACCTATCGGATGATCAGACAGAAGGAAGCGCCCAAATCAATTGAGGTACACTTCGTAAAAAACGACATTGACCCAACTGGCCTTGGGGAACCCTTGTTTCCTCCTGTGTTTGCTGCTGTTGCAAACGCT
>JANOQB010000280.1:0-2345 GCA_031422215.1 Cytophagales bacterium
GGTATTCGTAAGCTGATTCGCTTTCCTGGCAAGCTTCCAGGATAATGGGCATATAGGGGCCAGTTGCGCCATACATCTTCCTTGCCTTTTCAACATCTTTAACATCTGTCCACAATGGAAAGGCACGGCCCAGTTTATTTGTTTTGCCGTTCAATCCATTGTAAGGAGTTGGGTCGTCCTTCTTGTTTTTAAAATACTTTTGTTGCGCTGCCAGTTTCTGATCTCTGCGTATCCACATTTGCCGGGCATGGTCCCACCTGATTTCGCGGTGCCGGATATCATCCGGGGGATTCAGGCCCCGTGCTTTTATTCCGCTGGCTCGTGCAAGTCCGCCCGAATGACAGCAGTCAAAAATGCTGATGAAGATTACTTCCTTAGACAATTGGCTGTACAACTCTAGAAACTCGCGGTCTGTGTAGGCATGTTCAATGGTCCAGTCAAAATCATAGGGCACCAGGCACTCATCGTTGCCGTCCAGTTCAAAATCATCATGCGAAGATGGAATTTGAGCACCATGGCCGCTGTAAAAGAAGAACCGCAGATCGCCCGCCTTGGCATCGCTAAGCAGCCATTTCAGTCTCTTACGAATTTCACTGGCGGTTGCCCGTTCATTTAGCGTTACGCGTATTTCTTCCGGCTCAAATCCAAACTCCTGCAAAACTTCACTCATCCGAAACACATCGTTTACACATCCTTCCAGCCGGTCCTGTTCATCCGGATAGTCATTGATGCCAATCAGCAATGCTTTTTGATTTGGCTTTCTTCCGGTGGATTGTTTATCCAGCGACCGAATGCTGAGTTGGTTGACTGCGAGGGCACGGGCCCTGCCTTGAGATCGTACTGAAATAGCAACCGGCCAGGCTTCGGCCATAGCGTTACTATGTTGGATGTACCGTACGGCTTCGTGATTGATGGTGGCCAATTCAAAAGGTGTTTCAACCTGCATGTAGTTATCAGCTTCCACATTGATGGCGCGGGAAGCAAATACTCGATCGTTCTCATTGCGCAAGTTGATCCAATATTTGATCGAAAGCGGAAGAATGACTCCTCCGAATAACTGCCGTAAGGCCGGATGGCCAATTTGCGACCCAGAGGTAATCAGAACAAAGTTGTAATGATTGTTGAGTAATGTTTTCTGACGAAGAAAGTCATAGGCTATAAGGCTGCCCAGGCTATGGGTATAAATAACATCGGGTTGAAAATTGCGAATGGTACTTTCCAGCCTGTTCCTAAGTTTGCGCCTTAGCTCATCATCGGTAGCGAACTGCGCTGGCATACCAGCATACCAATTGATCGTATTTAAAAAACCCTTTGCTCTAAACTTTTCCTCGATGGTTGTACTCACCCAACTGGTAATGAACTTCCGGATAGCCTTTGCATACTCAATTCTCCCTAAGCGGTTCTTACTTTCAATAAAGAGGTCATCGATTTCCAGAAAATTGAATTCGAGTTGTTGAACACTACAACTTTCTTTGATTGCGTTTTCCCACTCCGGGCTCCATTGAGGCATGGTGGCGTCTTTGCCACCGATGCCATGTATGCACAGTATCTTTCTCATTCGATAGTTGTTTTATCTCTTCTACATGAAGAGTTGATTTTTTGCCTACTCTTGTTCGGATTTTCGGCTTGGTCCGTTATCGTTAAATAGGTTATGAAACAATGACAAACCCGCTATTGGCACTTGGCGCATACATCACTCGAATGTTCACCAGATACACTCTGTCTTTAACTAAGGGCAAACGGATTTTTGAATTTTTTTCAAAGCCGCTATCATCATCACCACCCATATAATGTTTTTGCTTACCCACTTTTTCTGACACTACCATTACCGTGTCTAACTCTCCCACAGTTTGAAATGTATATTTTTTTGTGAGCGGTGCTTTGAAGAGGAAATCAGATTGGCCACCACTCAGAGCTGCAATGGGAACAGATTTTCCTAGTTGAAGTTTGATAACAGAAGCATCTTTTACTGAAGGGTAAAATTGGCGTGCCCCTTTAATGTCATTGGGAGATAGTGTACCGGGCGGTGTGATACCCGTGCGATAAGGAAGTGGTTGTAATATCAACCCAGGACCAAAATCATATTCCATAATTGAATTGGGATCCCAGTTGGAACCCATCACTTGATTGGCAGGCATTTTTTCAATTATGTTAGCATTGATATCTTTTTTTGACCATCTGTTGGGCGGCTTGGAAAATTCCCGATAAACAGCGGGCTCATCCCAAACTATCCCAGAAAATGGGCTTTGGTGCTCATGTTGGAATCCGATAGCATGACCAATTTCATGCAATGCGGTGCTCCAGCCGTAGGTTGTGGTCAAGTCCCAACCAAAATTCATGGTGCT
>JANOQB010000281.1:0-10010 GCA_031422215.1 Cytophagales bacterium
TCGGTGTTGGTATTGATCACGGCTGAAAGCATAAACTCAACACCTTGATCGTAGTCAACCAGGTAAGCATTGTCGATCAGGTATCCATACGCATCGCCAACTTTATTAAAAATGCGGATGTTGCGTGGTATGGGATTTTTGTCATCTCCAAACAAAATGAATTTGCAATAAGCATCGTATAAAGTGGTGTCCTTATAATAAGGCGGATAAATTGTTTCGCGCGGCCACTGCGACATATATTGCAACACAAACTGACGATCGTCCTCAGAAAAATCAAATCGCCTTCGCTGCTCCACCGCCCCCGGAAATAGGATCGCTTTCAAAATCTCTTGTTGCTCGTAGAGCGGATAATCATTCTTGTAGGTGAAATCGAAAGGCTCCATGATCAACGAATCCCTTTTAAAATATCCAATCCCTTTTAAAACTTTGCGTGGAGGCTTGATGGAATCAGGATTGACTAACATGGGCTGGTTATAAACCAATGCGCTGCCATTCATAAACCGGATTGCTTCGGTGTGCCTGTTTTGATCGGGTGTCAATGATCTTTCCAATCGATGGAGGAACCGAATGTTATATCCTTTGCCTCTCAAAATCTGGTTCGTTTCCTGTTGGCCGATAAACTCGTACAATCTATTGAAGGCATCGTTGTCGCTCACCACCAAAATCTTTTTTGAATAATGTGCCACTGATGGAAGGTTGTTTTCGGAAGTGGCGTCCTTGATTACCCTTTGTTGGCCCGAATAGACACTGTCGTGAAGCATGGTGGTGTTTCTGTCCAGCCCGGCCATGCGCAGTGAATTTAGTTTTTCCAATGCGAGCAACACAAGCGGCAACTTCACGGTGGATGCCGGATAAAAGTAGTTGGTGGAATCCACATTGAAATAGAATGATTTGAAGGAAGGCTTGTTATTGGCATCCCTGTTTATCTGCGTGTAGATAATCTGGATTTCGTGTTTGTCTTTATTGTCGAGATAGGATTGAAATTTTTCTGGGTCGGATTTCATTAGTTCCAGTAGAAAGTCATCATCACTTGTTTTTTGGATGCCACAAGAAAATAAAGTCGATGAGAGGAGTGAGATGAGGAACAATTTCCGGTAGCGGTTATGCGTGCGCAAGCGGGCAATGGGATTGAAGTGGAAAGCCCCACGCGCCTCGCGTGGGCTTGGAACGAAAAGCCCGGTGGCGCGCCTCGCGCCATGCCCCAAAAATTTAAAATACACGACTGATCTCAACCTCATACCAAAATTGAAAGTTCAATTTAGTGTAAATTTGCACTTCAATAAATCAATATGACAGATACCATCGCCAAACGCGATATTCGAAAACTGACATTAGAAGAACTGAAAACTTTTTTTGTGCAGCAAGGCGACAAGCCATTTCGCGCCACGCAAGTGTATGAATGGCTTTGGATAAAAGCCGCCAAAAATTTTGAGCAGATGACGAACATCTCGCTGGAGACCCGCAATGTGCTAGCTCAACACTTTGTGATCAACCATATTAAAGTTGACAAAATGCAGCGTAGCACAGACGGCACGATAAAAAATGCGGTGACATTACATGACGGGCTTGTGGTGGAATCGGTATTGATACCGGCCGAAAAAAGGATCACCGCTTGTGTGTCGTCACAGGTGGGCTGCAGCTTAGCGTGCAAGTTTTGCGCCACGGCCCGCTTGAAACGGCAACGCAACCTGAGTGCCGATGAGATTTATGATCAAGTGGTGGCCATCAAAGAACAAGCAGAATTATTTTTTGGAAGGCCGCTCACCAACATTGTGTTCATGGGCATGGGCGAACCTTTGTTGAATTATGCCAACGTTACTGCTGCCATCGAAAAAATCACGGCACAAAAAGGATTGAACATGGCATCAAGGCGCATCACTGTTTCTACGGTGGGCATTGCCAAGATGATAAAAAAAATGGCGGATGACGAGGTGAAATTCAACCTGGCGGTGTCGCTTCATGCGGCCATCAACGAAACGCGATCGTCCATCATGCCCATCAACGATACCAATTCGCTTGAAGAGTTGGCCGATGCGCTCCGCTACTGGTATCAAAAAACAAAAAGCAAAGTGACGTACGAATATGTTGTGTGGAAAGGGATAAACGACACCGAAGAACATGCAAGGGCCTTGCTAAAGTTTGCCAAGGTGGTGCCCTCCAAAGTAAACCTGATTGAATATAATCCGATTGACGATGGAGAGTTTAAGCAAGCACCTGATTCTGTACTGAACATGTATATGGACTTGCTTGAAAAAAATGGGATCACTACGCGGATAAGAAAGAGCCGGGGCAAAGATATTGATGCGGCTTGTGGGCAGTTGGCGAACAAGGGATGACTTCACCCAGGCCCTTCTCCAAAGGAGAAGGTAAATTCTCAGGCTACTTTCATTTGCACAATGCCACGGCTTTTGTGGAATTTTATTTCGAAGTGCTTGACGATAAAATGGTGCATGCGGCTTTCTGCCAAATGCGTTTGGCCTTCTGGCAAAAACACGGTTAGGTCAAGCACAGCCTGCACAAACAATTCATGTTTGCAGAAATTGTTGCTCCACTGTTGAAATGCATCGGCCCACTCGGCCTGGTACTTGTCCTGATGATCGCGCCCGTCCCAAACAAACTCAAGTTGATTGTCGCCAAACTTGTAGCGATAGACTGCAGCTAAGTTTTGATAGAAATGTTGCAATAGTTCCAAATTTTGAACCTGAAATTTTTTGATACGCTCACTGAAAGAATCGTCCAGCCCTAATGGATTGTGCATCGACAGGTAGGAGGATTTTGTTTTTTCGATCAATTGGTTGAGAAGGGTATTCTGCAACACAAGCTGAGCCTTTTCGAGCAGGTAGTTTTTATCGTGCGGAAAGAATTTTCTGATCACGCTGGAAAAAGGGTTTCACAAAGGTATAAAATCCTGTTGGAAATTTCTTAGCCAACCCCAATTGAAGGACTTTTTCAGTTGCCAACAAGTGCCTCTACTATTTCATTAAAGTTTAATGACTCCCAGTTTCTTTCAATGCCGGGCCGTTTCATCACCTCGTCCATGATTGCCTTTTGCTTTTGGCCGGTTTCGTAGGCAACGGAATATGGCATATCATCGTGAAAGGTCACCATTGAATAAAGTGGTATCCATTGCGCTGGAAAAAGTTGGTGGAGCCTTGATTCAATTTTCTTTCTTAACAAGAATTCCGCATCACCCACCAAGTCGCGCATCTCTACAAAATTGTTCAAGGCAAGTTTCGCGATGGCATCGGTGTCTTTTTTTCGCGCTTGCTGAAATCGGGGAAGTACTTCTTGCCAATCATCGTTATGCTGGTTTAGCAAATCGTGCAAGATACGGCAATCCTCAAAACCCGCATTCATGCCCTGGCCAAAGAACGGCACGATGGCATGGGCGGCATCGCCAATCATCATCGTATTGTTCTTTACCCACGGATAGCAACTCACCGTTACCAGCGATGCTGTGGGATTCGCGTTGTAGTCTTCCAACAAGGATGGCATCAACGGTACGGCATCGGGGAAAGTGCTTTCAAAAAACATACTTACTTCAGCATCGGTTTTTAATTGACTGAACGAAGGGCGGCCTTCAAAAGGAAAAAATAACGTGCAGGTAAAACTTCCGTCCGGGTTGGGCAACGCTATCATCATAAAACTTTCGCGCGGCCAGATGTGCAAAGCATTTTTTTCCAATTGAAAAGTTCCGGCAGCACCAGAAGGAATGTGTAGCTCTTTATATCCGTGATCAATGTAATTCTGCGCGTAATCAAACCGGTCGGTAATCTGCAGAGCACCACGCACGGCAGAGAAGGCACCATCGGCACCAATTATGATGTCAGGGGCACACAGTCCTTTTTCAGCGGTGGGGCTGTGGGTAGCGATGGTGGTTTTCTCCAAATCAATTTTAGCAATCCGATTTTCGAAATAAAAACCCACGCCCAGTGCCTCGGCCGTGTTCATCAGCAAAATATTCAATGCACTGCGCGAAACAGAATTTATAAACTGCCCTTCTTTCCCGTAAGGCAAATAAGAGAGCGTACCTTTCACATCGTGCATCATGCGGCCATGCATGGGTATTGCCACTTCTTTTATATCTTCTGCCAGTCCAACTTCCTCCAGCGCACGAATGCCCCGGTTGCTCAAGGCAAGATTGATCGAGCGGCCTGCATCCGTTGTTTGCTTTCGCATATCGGCCCTCCGTTCGAAAACTGAAATTCTATACCCTCTCTTTACGAGATAAATGGCAAGCAGCGAACCTACCAATCCTGCTCCCACGATGGCGATGTGTTTTTTTTCCTTCATGCTTAAATTTAGAGATTTGAATTTACTAACTTTGAGTTATACCTGTTATTTCAATGTTTTATGGTCTGATTGTATCGATGTATTATTTAGACACGAAGCAACATAAGCTACCTTACATTCATGTTAAATATGGAGAAAATGAAGGCGTCTATCAAATTCCGGAAGGAATTCTACTCGAAGGAAATCTCCCCTCTAATAAAGAAAGATTACTTTTAGCTTGGATTGAAATCCATAAGGAAGACTTAATGGCTAATTGGCAGCTTGCCGTAACAGGTGTGAAGGTCTTCAGAATTGAGCCATTAAAATAAACTCAATGAATTCAAGAGTTGAAAAAGTGGTGTGTCTTGACAAAACGAATATAGAGATAACTTTCAAAAGCGGAGAGGTAAAGGTATTTGATGTTGTCCGCTACTTTGATTATCCAGTATATGAAGAACTAAAGGACGAATCTTTCTTTAAGAAAGCTTACGTAATAAATGGAACTGTTGCCTGGAACGATTTTATCGATTTCGATCCTGATACACTTTATCTTGAAGGGAAAGAATTGGTGCGCCTCTAAAGGTCGGCAGGATCGATCTTCGTGATTCTTTGGCGATTATAAATCACCAGTGGCACCTCTAAAAATCTCCACAAACCGAAACACTTCTTCAAATGTATTGTACAATGGCACAGGGGCTACGCGGATAACAGCGGGGTCGCGCCAGTCGGCAAGCACACCTGCTTTGGTAAGAGAAGCAAAAACTTTTTGTCCGTTCTTCTTCATTAGGATAGAAAGCTGACAACCACGCTCACCTGCATCCGAATTGGTGATGATCACAAATTTCTCCGAATGTCCTTCCGTGGATTTTAAAAGATATTCCATGAACCCGGTGAGCAATACACTTTTCTTTCTCAAATTTTTCATTCCTGCTTCTTCAAAAATTCGCAGCGAAGCAAGATGGGCAGCACCCGAAAGCACCGGAAAGTTCGATACCTGCCAACCATCGGCACCAGGCATTGCAACAAATCCTTTCTTCATTTTAAAGCGTTCTTTTTCTTGATGCCCCCACCATCCGGCCAAGCGGGGAAGGCCTGGATCGTTTGCATGACGCTCGTGAACAAAAGCACCGGCAATTCCTCCCGGCCCGGAGTTTAAATATTTGTAGCTGCACCACACGGCAAAGTCAACATCGTGCTTGTGCAAACTCAACGGCACGTTGCCAATAGCATGGGCAAGATCAAAACCTACTTTAGCGCCAACACGATGGCCCGCTCCGGTGATGGCTTTGATATTAAAAAACTGACCTGAATAGTATTGCACTGCACCAAAAATCACCAACGCCAGTTGATCGCCCTGCTCTTGAATGGATTTTAAAATATCTTCGGTGCGCAAGGTATATTCATTGGGCCGTGATTTTAATTCGATCAACCCGTTTTCCGGATCGATGTTATGGAATTTCAATTGCGATTCGAATGCGTATTGATCGGATGAAAAGGCTCCCGCCTCTGTAAGTATTTTAAACCGAGTGGCCGTTGGCCTGTAAAAGGTAGCCATCATCAAATGCAAGTTCACGGTAAGTTGGTTCATGGCCACAACCTCTGTGGGTTTTGCACCTGTTAATTTTGCCAACGCTTTCTTGCTGAATTTATGATAATGCAACCACGGTCGCTTTGCATGGAAGTGGCCTTCAACACCTAACGAAGCCCAATCGGAAAGTTCTTCATCCACAAATTTTTTGGTGATCTTAGGTTGAAGACCGAGGGAGTTTCCGGTAAGGTAAATTGTTTGATGACCGTCAATTTTTGGAAGATGGAATTTTGAGCGGAATGACTTTAGTTTATCAAGTCGGTCCAACTTTTTGGCAAAGGCAATAGAGTTTTCAAATTTCATTGCTTGGCTATTTCCAATATGTGTTCCAATATTTTTCGGGTGATATTATTTCAAACGATTCAAATTTCCTGAAAGGAAAATCATTTGAATTTCAAAGCAGGATTAGATACTATGTATCAAACAAACCTTGCATCCGCCTCCATCACGGTTCCACACTTTTTGCACGTGCGCAGTTCTTGCGATCCATAAAATTCGCGGAAGCGCGGAAGAAAATCTTTTTCAATGTTATCAAGATGAAAACGGTATTCGTGCAATTTGTTGTTGCATTGGTCGCAATACCATTGCAAGCCATCCAGCACAGTTTGCTCGGGCCGCTTGCACTCGATCACCAACCCTACCGAACCGGCAGGCCGCTCGGGCCTGTGCGGCACATTGGCGGGCAGCAAAAACATTTCTCCCTCGTTGATTGGAATATCCACAGGCTTACCATCCTCTTGTATGCGCACACTTATGTTGCCTTCCAGTTGATAAAAGAGTTCTTCGGTTTCGTTGAAGTGAAAATCTTTGCGGGCGTTGGGGCCACCCACGATCATCACAATGTAGTCACCGGCATCGGCATATAAATTTTTGTTCCCCACCGGGGGCTTTAACAAATTTCTGTTTTCGGTGATCCAGTTTTTTAAATTGAAGGGTCTGCGTATGGACATATTGAAAGCGTTTTATTTTAACGGTCTGATTTTAAATTGACAAATGACAATGAACTGCCTGCCTGTAGGCAAGTTGACAATGCTCTGTCTTAAAGCTATGAATGTGTTTTCCATCGGGCCAGCTTGGGAATGTTGCGGGTGAATACTCCACTCACTATGCCGGGAATTCCAAACTCTTTCAGTTTCCCTTTCACAAGCAGTTTCATTTCGTCTGCCGTCATGTTGGGTTGTGTAAATTTTCCCAATTCATAACAGTTGCTGCAATACATCAGCGACTTGGTGCCATCTGATTTTGTGCCCCCGCCCTTGGCATCGCGCTTCATCGGCATACCGCAACTTTGACAATTTTTTTGAATCGTTTCCATAAAATGGGTTGATTTAGTAGGGAAAGTTAATGTTCTTTTATCTTTACAAAAAATCAATCCTATGAATCTCGATTTAAAGGGGAAAAGAGCTATGGTATGCGGCAGCACGCAAGGGATCGGAAAAGCTTCTGCCATTGAGTTGGCGTTGTTGGGTGCAGATGTAACGTTGGTGGCCCGCAACGAAGAGGCGTTGAAAGGCACGTTGAAGGAATTATCATCGGCAGTTGGCCAACAGCATAGTTACCTCGTTGCCGATTTCGGTTTTCCCGACAAACTGAAAGAAGTGATCGGCAAGTTTGTTCAGCAAAAGCAAGTGCACATCTTGATTAACAATACCGGAGGCCCGCCTGCGGGGCAAGCCATCGATGCACCGCCCGAAGAATTTATCAAAGCCTTTTCAAGCCATTTGATTTGCAACCAACTTTTAGTTCAGGCCGTGGTGCCGGGCATGAAAGCTGCGGGTTATGGTCGCATCATCAATATCATTTCAACTTCCGTAAAGGCACCCTTGCGGGGATTGGGCGTCTCCAACACCACACGAGGGGCAGTGGCCAATTGGGCAAAAACATTATCGTTCGAGTTAGCTCCTTTCGGGATCACAGTAAACAATGTGTTGCCGGGCACCACCATGACGGGCCGATTGGATTTCGTGATCAAAAGCAAAGCAACAAATTCTGGCAAATTGTATGAGGAAGTAAAAAAAGAAATGATTGCCGAAGTGCCAGCCGGAAGACTTTCTGAACCCCATGAAGTGGCGGCAGCGGTGGCTTTTTTGGCAACTCCTGCCGCAGGCTATATCAATGGTATCAACGTGCCCGTGGATGGGGGCCGGACGGGAAGTTTGTAACCTCCTTATCGTGTCAATCTAAAATTGTTGGATCGGAAAAACCCTTCAAGGGTTTCGAACCCTTGAAGGGTTGAGCATTCAAATTTGAATATCGAATGATGATTAACGAAGTTTGAATGATGAAGTAGGAAAATCATTTCTTACCATTTTTGATTTGATCTAGTAGATACCATTATATCATAAAGTATGAAACACCAAGCTTTTGTGCTCGCCTGCTTTTTTATCGGCACCGCCAGTGCCCAATTGCCCATTTTGGTGAAGGATGAATTTAACAACAACGCAAACGCATGGTGGACAGGCAGTGGCGACAACTACTCGATGAAGTTGGAAAACGGAAAGTATATTGTTACAACCACCGAAAAAGAAAAAGGTAGGATCGTTACGATCACTCCTTATTTCGATAAGCAAAAAGATTTTTCTTTGGAGGCCTCGTTCGTTCAAAAATCAGGGAGCGACAACAATGGGCTCGGCTTGCTGTGGGGCGATAATGGCGATGGCAAGTATCAGGAGTTTATCATTACTTCCAATGGATATTATAAAATCAAAAGCGCTGAAACAAGGGACGACATCAACAAGTGGGTTGAGTATAAAGTGAAACCGATGGGTTCTGAAAATGTGCTGAAAGTAGAGCAACGAAAATCGAAATGGTATTACTATATCAATGGCGATGAAGTGGCCGCCATCAAACCTTTGCCCCTGTATGGTTTTAAAATCGGAATAGTTGATTACACCAATATGGTGCTGGAAGTTGACAATTTTATTTTTAGAAGCGATGTACTCATCAACTTGCCACCCTCATTACCTTCTGGCTTGGTAAAAGAAAACTTGGGGCCACAGGTAAACACCGCGTATGATGATTTGGGCCCGCACATTACTGCCGATGGCCGCACCATTATGTATGGCGTAGAAAATTCGCCCGATAACCTGGGCGGAAAAGAAGATGGCGAAGACATTTGGGTCACCACCAGCACGGACGGAAAAACCTGGTCGAAAAGTACAAACATGGGCAGCGTGGTGAATAGTAAAGATGTGAATAACCTGGCAGCAATAAGTGCCGACAATAATATGTTGCTCTTTTGTAAGAGTGATGGATTTGAAGTGAGGAAGCGCACCCAAGATGGATGGTCGCAGCCGGAATATCTCAACGTGAAATTCAAAAACGAATCGAGCACCATGGAAGGCAATCTTTCGCCCGATGGCAAAGCAATTCTGTTCACTTCCAAGCTGAGCCAAAATCTGTATTACAAAACGGAAGGAAAAGAAAAAGACGTGTATGTTTCCATACAGGAGAAAGACGGTGTGTGGTCGGCCCCAATAAATCTTGGCAAGCAGATAAATACAGCAGAGGACGAGGTATCTCCCTTTCTTGCCTCCGATGGCCGCACACTTTATTTTGCTTCGAGTGGCAGACCGGGTTATGGAGGGCATGATATATTTATGAGCAAGCGGCAGGGCGATGGCTGGACAAGCTGGAGCGAACCCCTAAACTTGGGCCCCGAAATAAACAGTATCGGCTTCGATGCTTATTACACACTTCCAGCTTCCGCGGATTATGCCTACTTAGTAAGCAATACAAATTCGTATGGTGCCGCAGACCTTGTGCGTGTGAAATTGCCCGAGGCGATAAAGCCAGAGCCCGTGGTGCTTCTGCTTGGAAGAACCTTAAATGCGAAAACCAAAAACCCAATGAGTGCCGATATTTTGTTTGAAGACCTTGCCGAACACAAAGAAGTGGGCGAGGCAATCTCAGATCCTAAAACAGGATCGTACCGCATCACACTTCCCAACGGACGCAACTACGGCATCCGCGCGGTGGCAAAAGGTTTTTTATCGGTGAACGAAAACTTAGAACTCATCACCATCACCAAATACACCGAAATACAAAAGGATCTATTTCTGGTGCCCATTGAGGTAGGGGAAACCATACAATTGAACAATGTTTTTTTTGAACAAGGCCGGCCCATATTAAAATCACAATCATTTCCTGA
>JANOQB010000282.1:0-3057 GCA_031422215.1 Cytophagales bacterium
ACTGCTGCAACATACGCCATCGGCCCTGTCTGTGTGCTAAATAAAAAGATTCCAATCGCGGTGAAAATAGCGGAGCCCAACAGCACACCAGTTTGATCAAACTTATGAACAAACTCCCCGCCAAAATATCTTCCCACAGCCATCAAGCCTGTGACTAATGCTAAGATTACCATTGGTTCAGCACCACTCTTTGCCATAATTATACCTGTCCATTGCTGTGGACCAAACTCTGAAATAGCGGTAAGTGTCATACAGACACACATAAATATGAATAGAAGTGTGGCCATCGCTTTAAAGTTTTGTCTAAGCGAAGCAATTTCTTTTTTGGGTTCTGGAAAAGCCTGTCCGTAGAACAGGTATGCATAGATAATTGTAGGAACCATGATTATCCATATTTGCGCCTCCCAACCCAAATTCATCTTGGTCATGACAAGTGAAACCAAACTTCCTAACACAATGCCACCCGGAAACCACATATGAAATCTATTGAGCAAAGTGTTCATCTGCTTCCCGCTGTAGCTGGCCGCAATCATAGGGTTACACGCGGCTTCGGTACATCCATTGCCAAGGCCAATAAATAAAGTGGAAATCAACAGGCCTATATATCCGCCTGAGAAAATAGTCATGATAATGCCAACGGTATGTGCAAAGAAGGCAAAGATCATTATCTTCTTTGGCCCCAGAGAACCATAAAATATGCCACCCAGCACCATTGAAATTGGAAAGCCAACAAACCACATGGAGTTGATAAACCCTAGCTGCTTGGAAGTAAGGTTAAAAGTGGTAGCAAGTTCTGGTAGTATCCCCGCACGGATGCTAAATGAGAAGGCTGTTGTTATCAGGGCAAAACAACTACCGTAAAAAAGTCTCTTATGATTTTGGTCACTCATGGTATTGGTATGTTAAGGTTAGTTATATCACGGGAAAATAGGTAATTTTTAAATTATCCGATAGAATTACTTTCCGTGTCATGTGGATTAGTTGGGATGGTCGGCTAAAAAACAGGATACACTGATCATTGGCCATAACTCCCTACCGAACCTTTTATAAGGTGCATTTCGTTATGCGATCATGAACATCCTTCTAAATAAATTTTTCAAAGTGGCCCTTTCGCGTGCCACCATCTTGGCGGGCAAGCCTGGCCGCATACTCGTATTGCTCACTCAACTCGCTTTAAAAATCCGCCAAACAAAAGGGGATGGCTTTAAACTCCAAACGCTGCGCGAACATTTTAAGGTAATTGGCCGCATGCTGAAAGCACATGCCATGGGCAACTATAAAATAAAATCAACCCGCCTTATCTTGATCTTGTTGGCAGCGGTGATCTATTTTGTCAATCCTTTTGATCTTATTCCTGATCTTATTTTTGGGATCGGTCTTGCCGATGACTTTGCCGTGCTCACCTGGGCATATAGTGCCGCAGCCGCAGAGGTTGCCTTGTTTCAGCAGTGGGAGGATTCGAATTTAAAAACCATGAGAAGTATCTGATTTCATTGAGGAAGAGCGATTCCGTTGGTCAGACTCAAATCATTGACTCATTCTTTTTTCCATTTTGGATGGTCTTAATTTTCTGATTTGCACCAGTGCCTTTGTTGCTTGTCTAACCTTAGTAGTGGAGAAGTCACCAAGCAAAGTCAAACCTTATTAGCTTATTTTCGGTAATCAGAAGAGGTAGCTGACTTTGATAAAGGCTAAGCATCCAATCCTAACCCAAACCCGTTTTAAGGTTTATATTTAAACCCGTGGTGAACCTTATACCCACAAATCACATTTAAGTACTATGGACAAAACCTTCTTACAAAAACTTTATCAATCGCACCAGGCATGCCCCACATGCCCCTCACCCACAGAAGTGGCGCAGGTGTTCACGCAATTATTGGCTGCTCTCTTTCCAGATTTTTCGCATAAATCATTTGCGACAATCAAAGATTTTGAAGGCCACCTCAACAAACTTCAAAGCAATCTGGAGGAAATGATTCGTCTTACAGCCGGACACAGTCAGTTAAATAAAAAAGAGATAACAAATAAGTTTTTTGATGCGCTTCCTAAAATCCATCAACGATTGGAGGATGATGTGCTTGCCATGTACGAGGGTGACCCTGCTGCAAAAAGCACCAGCGAAGTGATCAGGACTTATCCTGGCTTCTATGCGATTGCTGCCTATCGGATTGCGCATGCCCTTCACCGCTTGGGTGTGCAGGGAATCCCTCGCGTGATCACTGAACATGCTCACGGCAAAACCGGAATTGATATTCATCCGGGAGCAAAAATTGGTGAACACTTTTGTATTGATCATGGAACCGGAATTGTGATTGGCGAAACGGCCGTGATCGGTAATCGCGTGAAGATTTATCAGGGCGTTACCCTGGGTGCATTGAGTGTGGATAAAAATGATGCGGAGAAGAAGCGCCATCCCACCATTGAAGACCGTGTGGTTATCTACGCAGGTGCCACCATTTTGGGAGGTGAAACCATCATTGGCCCTGATAGTGTGATCGGTGGCAATGTTTGGCTTACGCGAAGTGTGCCCGCTGCTTCTAAAATTTATTACCAAGCCAAAATGTACAATGGCGATACGGAAGAGACCGATGTAGTGATATTTAAAGCACAATAAAAAATGAAACTATCAGAACTGATCGGCAATACTCCGCTGGTTGAATTGCAGGCAATACCCGTTAATAAGGCAGTCACGCTCTACGGCAAATTAGAAGGCGACAATCCTGGTGGAAGTGTAAAAGACCGCGCTGCTTATGGCATGATAAAAGGGGCCTTGGACAGGGGCGAGATAAAACCAGGAGATAAACTTGTGGAAGCCACAAGTGGCAACACGGGCATAGCATTGGCGATGATTGCCCGCATCATGGGCTTGAACATGACACTGGTCATGCCCGATAACTCAACGCGCGAGCGTGTGCTGGCCATGGAAGCCTATGGTGCCAAAGTGATCTTGACCCCACATGCAAAAACAATCGAGCATTCCCGTGAGCTTGCCGAAGATATGTCGGCCAAAGAAACGATGAATACACCTCCTTTTCTCGTAACGGTTTCTCACTTCTT
>JANOQB010000283.1:0-4193 GCA_031422215.1 Cytophagales bacterium
ACAGTTGCGTCATGGCTATCGGTCTCTCTACAAACTCCCACTTGGGTCCATCATGATTTTGGTTGAATGCACCAATCGGGTTCATCACCACTCCACCCCGCAGATTGATCAAGGGATGAAATGAAAAGTCCAGTGAAGCAAACTCGATGTTTATTTCACGGCCACCTTCTTCCAGCTCGATCTCCGACAGGAATTTTATTTTTCGGTGTATTGAAGAGGCAATGAATATCGTTAAGCGTGGAATACGAAAATTATGTCCATCCGTAACACCGTCTGTTCCAAGGTACGTGTAATCGGCTTCAATATAGCCACCCATAACGGCCGGTGCTTTTCCCACTGAAAGAAAGGGACGGTTATATACCGCATCCATGTTCATGGATTTTTGAAATGACGTGTCGCGTGAGGTTCGTTTAACCAACGTTGAGTCAACTTGGGCACGGCCCGAATTTATAAGGGCTGTAAGAAAAATAAAGGCTAAAAATATTTTCATTGCAGGCTGACTTTTAACATGGTTTCAGAAACAGTTACAGGAAAGTTTCGCAGCGGGTCCGCAGCCGGGCCATTTTGAACAGCACCTGTATTGGTAAATTCGCTACCATGTGCAGGACATTGAAGTCTGTCGCCAAATACCTGAAGCTCCGTTCCCTGGTGAGTACATTTCATCCAGAGTGCCTGGTATTTATTCTGTGAGAGACGGTAAACGCAAATAGGAAACTGAAGCGCAGCATTCTCAGCTACAAGGTATCTTCGGTACCGGATGTCGCCCCCCTTTATTATCTCGAACGAGGCCAATGGAATCAACAGATTGTTTCCTTCTATACTTGCATCGATATATTTTGTTCCTGCACATCCCTGAAGGATAACAGGCACGACCATTCCCAGGCAACTCACACCGCACTTTATTATAAAATCTTTACGGTTCATCTCACAGGGATTTTAAAAATTGAATGACCGCTTCTTTCTCAGAAGCGGTTAGTTGATTAAACCTATCGCGGCTTGAGGTACCTTCTCCGCCATGCAACAATATGGCTTCTTCAATGCTTTGGGCGCGACCGTCATGCATCAGGAAATATTTGCCCCCTTGCGAGTTCGGTGAAAGACCTAATCCCCAGAGCGGTGGTGTGCGCCATTCATAGGTTTTGGCACTTCCTTCGGTATAGCCATCATCGAGTCCGCTGCCCATGTCATGCAGCAATAGATCGGTGTACGGATGAAACTTTTTATTGGAGAGCGCTTCTATAGGAGAGTAACCTGTAGGGAGTGTTTGGCGGTGGCATTTTTCACAACCAAGCTGAACAAATAAATTCTTCCCGGTTACTATCACATCGCTGTCCTTCCATCGCTGTATGGGAGCTTTTAGTGCTTTCAGATAGAGCACCACATCGTTGACGGTTTGCGTTGAAACCTCCGGATCAATCTCAAGATTGGAGTACGCATCATAAGGCTCAAATATGGATGTTATACCAATGTCCTGATTGTAGGCATTTGCAGTTTGCTGCAGTAAATTATAGACGCTTCCCTTTTTCCCGAAGCGACAGATGTATTTTCCGTTTTGTGAAATTGCATTTTCAAATGGGATTGCATAAGCAGGTATGCTGTTCCAGTTTGGTACCCCCGATATTCCATCGCCATCCACATCTTGGGGATCTGCCATGGCAAGGATATCTTCATCGGAAACCAGTTCGATGAATCCAAGGCCTGTATTGATCGGTGGCATGAAGCGAGAAGAGGCTGCTCCATCGGGCAGGCTTTCGGGCTTAAATCCTGGTATTGCACGATGTTGCAATTGCGGGCCTCCCCGATGCAAAAATCTATTACCCGTTTCATCGGTTTGACCGAAGCGCGTTAAGGTTGTGAACGGATGTCCTTTTCCGTCACCAGCATGACAACTTCCACAACTTGTTGCAACAAATACAGAACCTAAACCAGACCCAACTGTAAATACTTCATCATTAAAAGCTATGTCTCCCGCCAGAAACTGGCGATTTTGTTCATGTGACAAACCATCAACAGGTCCATCCAACAATTGATCATCATCGGGTGCAGCAGGGACAAGGTCTTCACATGAAATGATTGTAAGCAGGGCCACCAGGGCAATGGAAATTAGCAGGGATGATTTCATAAGACAAACCTAATTACTTATTTAGATAAATACAATACAATATTTAGATTAGCCTAAATATTAATTATGCTCTTTTCTAAATACTTTTGCGCCTATCTTTGATGCCATGCTGACGCTTACCGAAGAAAACTATATTAAGGCGATCTATCACCTGCAAGCGGAGGATGGAAATGCAGTTTCAACAAAGTCAATATCAGAAAGTCAAAGCGTAAATGCTGCCTCTGTCACTGATATGTTTAAACGACTGAGCGAACAAAAGTTGGTGGCTTACGAAAAGTCGAGAGGTGTGAAATTGACAGACAAGGGAAGAAAGATTGCTTTAAAAATTATCCGTAAGCATCGGCTGTGGGAAACATTCCTGGTAGAGAAACTGAAATTTACATGGGATGAAGTACACGATGTTGCCGAACAGTTAGAGCACGTTCATTCTGATCTGCTCATCGAAAAATTAGATGAATTGCTGAACTACCCTAAGTTTGATCCACATGGCGACCCAATTCCGGATGCCGATGGAAAACTAACTGACTCCAAAGCAATATCGCTGACGGAAGCAAAGTCAGGAGAGTCTTATAAAATCTTTACAGTAAACGATGATTCCCCTGCGTTTTTGAAATACCTTAACAAAGTTGGTTTGACATTGGGTGATGCAATAAAAATTAAAGACGTTGAGGAATTTGACGGTTCGATGATTGTGCTCTTGCCAGACAAAAGAGAAATAATACTAAGCAAACAGGCTGCTCTGCAACTGTATGTAAAACCCTAAAATTTCATCCGCTGAATCCTTACTGCATTTAAGATCGCTAGCAACGCCACACCCACATCATAATAGTTGGCCACATGACGACCAACTATTAATGTAGGTGCTGCTTTGTGGAACCAAACATAGCTTTCAATAAAAGAGAAATAGATTTATTTCAAAAGACGATATTTCTACCTTAAGCCGAGATAACAAAAAACCCTGAACTCAGATTGAATTCAGGGTTTTAGTCTTATTTAATCTTTGCTCAGCAGAGGAGGAGGGTGTTTTAAACCATCTCCTAAAAAAATACTAGTACCAAATTTGAACAGGTTTATACTGTTAAAAATGAAGTTACTTGTTCATATTTTAATCCGGTATAAGAGCAGAATTCATCAATGCTCACAAGCTGATGATCTTCTTTTTTGAAGTGGTCTTTGATACGTCTGATCAATAACCTACCATGGCGCTCACTCTTGCCCGTGATGCGCTGAATATCCTTTGGGTAGATAATAATCCTATTGACTTTCATACACTATCTATAATTCATCCCTGCCTTATCCTGGGCAAAGCTCTGCACTTAATGTAAATCATTTTTGGAAATAACGGAAGAATAGCGCGCAAGTGTTCACCCGCGGAAGTGCTTCTTATGCCTTGATGATTTCATCGAATAAGTTTGGCCATTGTTGCAACAACGGCTTAACCAGACTGTGCCGTGAACAGGTTGGACAACTAATTTTTTAAACTATGGCAAGACAAAAAGGTATTATCAAATTACAAGGACAAATGGGAGGAGTATCCTTCTACAAGTCTCAGCAAGATGGATTTCTTGCACGCGAAAAAGGAGGCGTTGATGCAGACCGCATTAAGAACGATCCCAACTTTGAGCGCACACGTGAGAACGGTGCAGAGTTCGGACGCGCTGGCGCGGCCGGCAAGCTGTTGAGAACCGCATTGCGTGCTTTGCTTATCAACATCTCAGATAGCCGGATGACTAGCCGCCTGACGCGTGAGATGGTGAAAGTCATCCAGGCAGATGCGACTAACGTGCGCGGACAGCGTAACGTGATCGATGGAGAAGCAGAGTTGCTGAATGGCTTTGAGTTTAACCTGGACGGAAAGCTTGGCAGTACATTTTTTGCTCCGTTCACTCCAACTATTGATCGTCCTTCTGGCAATCTCTCGATTGATGTTCCGGATTATATTCCAGGCAACATGATTGGAGCACCACAAGGTGCGACTCATTTCCGGTTGATCGCAGCAGGTGTTGAAGTTGACTTTGAGGCAGGAAGCTATGTGGTAACTACTTCTGCAACTCCTGAAGTGGTGCTTGGT
>JANOQB010000284.1:0-2307 GCA_031422215.1 Cytophagales bacterium
CAACCAGTTCACCAATCCCGATAATTATTTAGCGCACTACAAAACAACCGGGCCCGAAATATGGCGCGATACCCATGGACAAGTAACGCATTTCGTTTCGGCCATGGGCACAACGGGCACCATCATGGGAGTGTCGCGTTACCTAAAAGAGCAAAACCACAGCATACAGATAGTAGGAACGCAGCCCACCGATGGATCGAGCATTCCGGGGATCAGAAGGTGGTCTCCTGAATTTTTACCAAAAATATTTGAGCGCGAACGGGTAGATCGTATTGTTGATGTGAGCGAAACGGAAGCACGCGAAATGACACGCAGACTGGCGAAAGAAGAAGGCATACTGGCCGGGATGAGCAGCGGAGGCGCACTGCATGCTGCCTTAAAAATTGCCAGCGAAATAAAATCGGGTGTGATCGTTTTTATCGTCTGCGACAGAGGCGATCGTTATCTCAGTTCGGATTTGTTTGGGTGATCCCGCGATGATCTTATGGTAGTGGTCAATTGCCACGACCCTGCCTACCGGACAGGCAGGCTTTAGGTCGTGGTTATTGGTAGGTATAACAGAAAGGGCTTTAGCCCAATTGAGAATTTCGGCTAAAGCCGATTTTATTCTTGCTCAATTAACCCACGACCTAAAGGTCGTGGCAACTAACTGAATAGTACCTGATTCAGAATGTGAAAACCGATCATCAATTCGCCTTCGCCAGGTTTATGATTATCTCCCAATTGAATTGCACAAATTTATGTATCGATTCCTCCAGTATCCTTTCCTGATCGCTATGTGCACCAAAACCTTTGGGCCCATCTTCGGTGTCGGTCATCGGCCCGATGCCATAGCACTCCACTCCCTTCGCACGCAAAAAAGCCATGTCGGTAGCACCGGTTAGCATGGTAGGAAGTGAAACCGCATTATAAATTTTCTTCAACGCATTTTCAGTAGCCAGAAATGCTTCGGTGTCCAAGCGCGATGGACGCGAGGCAGGCCGCAGGTTCCTGTTAGTGGCAACGATCTCTACCTGCGAGTTGTTGATAACACGTTTCATTTCTGCCATCAGATTCGTCATGTCTTCATCTGGCAACGCACGAATGTCGAGTGATGCCTCCGCTTCGCTGGGGATTATGTTCACCAGGTATCCACCCTTAATGATGTTGGGCGAAATAGACGTGCGCAAGGTGGAATATACACGCGGCTCTTTGGCTGCAAAATATTCCTGCGCTGCCTCGGCACCAGTTCCATTCACCAAGGCCATGTAGCGGGCAGCCTCGGCAGCAGGACTGATGGCGGCAAGGCGGGTGTAAAAGCTGCGGGTGGTTTCATTCAATCGCATGGGTGTTTGCCACGCTGCTATTTTTGCAACCGCCTGCGCCAGGTGCACAACGGCATTGTCCTGAAGCGGCACTGATCCGTGACCGGCCGTTCCGTGTGCAACAAGTTTTAAACCACGGGGTACTTTTTCGGTAGTGGCAATGCCTGCATAGATTACTTTACCATCTTTCCTCACCACGCCTCCACCTTCGGCAAAACAAAACTCAGCTTCAATTTCGGGCCAGTGCTCTTTCACCATGTAATCAATGCCAACGGTTACATTGGATTCCTCACCCGACTCGGCCAAAAAAATCACGTCACGATCAAGGGGCACTTTCAACCTCTTTAGTTGAAGCATCACCATCAAGGCCGCCACCACATTGTCCTTATCATCCACCGAGCCCCTGGCATACACATATCCACCGGCACGGGTAGCCGAAAAGGGAGGGTATGTCCATTTGGTTGAATCAACACTCACAACATCGGTGTGTGCCATGATCAATATTGGTTTCTTCTTTCCACTTCCTGTCAACCGCGCAACCAAGTTCGGACGTTTTGGATTATTGGAAAAAACTTTTGTGGCAATCCCTTCTCGTTCCAATACTGATTTTAAATAATCAACCACCGGGGCTTCGGTTACGGTAGCAACACTGGAATTGATTTTCAGGATAGCCTGAAAATGTTTCATCGTCTCCTCTTCCAGCTTTGTCCAATCAGGTTGCTTGGTTTGCGCTTGCGCGGAAGTAAAGAGCAGGGCGAAAAAAAAGGATAGCAGAACAGAAAGGCGTTGGAGATTTTGCATAGGGGATTTGGTTTTTATGGAGGTAAGGTATGAGAAATAAACTGGCAATTGACAAAAAATAACCTGCTTGTCGTAGGCAGGTTAGCAATGATTTCAAGTAATTATCGTTCGTTTGTTAATTCGTTACTATTCAGCATGGAAGCTGAACGACTGATTACCTATTTTTAACTCATACTGTAAAGCCCTGAAAGGGCGACATCAA
>JANOQB010000285.1:0-3226 GCA_031422215.1 Cytophagales bacterium
ATTGGTAGCGTGGCGTGTACTGTTTATACATATGTAGCACAGTTTCATACATAGTTCCTGTTCCTCACTAAATTCTTACCATTTAATTTCTTAAAGCTTTATTAATTACTGATGTTACGAATGAATCTAATTTTAATATATTTTCTTGGTGAAACTTCGGGGCTTGGTGCCTCAATTTTCACGCATCTAACAACAGCTAATTAATTCCTTCACTAAATAACTGGAGGTTTTCTTCCTCTAAACCCGGGGAAATCTTCCCCGTTGATCCCTCAATCATTCAGGAATGGAATGACGGGGCAACTTAACCAATGACCAATAAATGTTTCGGAGGTAGGCAATCAAACCAAGCCCTTGTGCAACCAGCAGCACCGGATCGTGCCGATATAAACCATAGACCACCACCATAACAGAAGCCGCTGCACTGATAATCCAAAACCCCAATGGCAAAAGGGATTCTTTTGCCTGTTCAGAAAAATACCACTGATAAACATATCTAAAGTTTAGCAACAGCTGGCCAATGGTTCCGATGATCATAAACTGATCGGTGAAATCACTTCTATCCAAAATTTTCTGAAATGATTCGGGGGAACTGATGCCAGTCCATAAAAACAAGAGGAAGGGAAGCGGCACAATGATCGCGCGGAAAAAATATGGGATGCGTTTCCAAAAACCTTTTAACTGAAGGTTGCGGATGTAAATGTAAAACGAAATGGTTTGCCCAAACAAAATAACCACATCGTGCCTGAGCATACCATAAATGAGAAAGAGGAAGGAAGCGTTGAGGCTAAATATCCAAAACAAAGTAGGCGACACTACCCTTCCTGCACGTTCGGATTGTATCCATTGGGTGATGGTACGTGCGCCAAACAAACCCTGGGCAAAAAAGCCAAGCCCGTAAATCAACAGATCGCGCGTTGTTAAATTGTCGAGAAAGCTCAACTGGATTTTATTTTAACCTTGCAAGATGCAGACCCAAAACGAGAAGACGTCATTTCCTATATTTCTTTTTTGGATTACGGCTGGTATGGAAAATCGAGTTAATGGTTATCCTACCTTCCCTCTTGTAAAAAGTGTAAACAATAACAAAGGGGAAAATTTCAACAACAGCTTCCCTAAAGTTTCCTTTGCATTTCTTGTATAGTTCGGGCTGTTCTTGAATGATTTCTATTTTTTGCCTGATGGACTCTATGAAACGAAGCCCTAAACCATGGCTTTTTTCCTCATATCACTGGACCGCCATTTGAAATTCTTTGTCGGCCTCTTCAAGTACAATTATACTGAACACGCTTACGAGTGCTTAATTTTTTTTGCGCCTTTCCTAGCCTTGGCAAAGACTTGTTCAGGGGTGTATGTTTTTGAAGTGCCGTTTAAGTAAGATTCTTCCCTCCGTAGCAGTTCGGCAAGAAAGGCTTCATCGTTCCAACGATCATACGTTTCCCCAATCTCATCTTCTACCATCGTAAAGATGGCTTTCACTTTTTTGTCTTGGGCGGTTTCGATGTAGTGGTGTAGTTTCTTGCGTATGGCTACTGTACTCATAGTGATTTTGTTTTAGCAAAGATAACTGAATGGGATTTACTTTTGGAATACACCCATAAAATAACTCCCCTACTCCTCCTCCGTGTTCTTCATCTTCATCAAAATAGTAAATGCCCCCTTCACCGCGATATTTTTCTCTGTTAGGCTTTCGCCTGATATAATCTCCGTGAACCCGCTTTCGGTATTGCCTGTTTTTACTTCTTGCATAGTGAAGTTATTTCCTTTTTCCTGAATGAAAATGTATTGGGCATTTTCGTAGCGCACAATGGCCTCTTCGGGTAGGGCATAGACTTGGGTGTTGCTCAATTCTATTTCGGCATTCATGTACATGCCAGGAAACAAGCTCTTGTCATACTTTTCAAAGTGGCTGTGTACTTCTGTGCTGCGGTCGGCTGAGAGGTTTTTGCCTATGAGGATTATTTCGCACTCGTGTTTTTTATCGGGCTGGTTGTTGGTGTAGGCCATTACTTTTTGACCGATGGAAATTTTGTTGAGGTCTTTTTCAAAAATGGTGAGCGCAAGGTGGATGTCCGTTGGGTTTATCAATTCAAAAAGCACTTCGCTTGGTTGCGTGTATTTGCCGATGTTCACAAGCACCTCGGAAACGTATCCTTCAATAGGCGAATAGATATTGATGCTTCGTGAAATGGTTGTCTCATCCAATTTATCGGGGTCAATGCTAATTAGTTTAAGCCTTTCGGAAAGGGCTTTGACATTTATTTTTGTAGAAGTGAAATCGGCCTCCGCCTGTTGAAATACTTTGTCGCTACTGGCTTTGCTTTGGTTCAGTTCTTTTTGCCTTTCAAATTCCTTGCTGCTAAAAACCAAGTGTGCCTTGGCCATCAAAAAATCTTGCTGCAGTTGAATGTACTGTTGGTCTTCCATCACGGCAATCACCTCACCTCTGCTGATGTGCATGCCTGGCAATAGTTTGGTATATTTCAAATAGCCGCCCATCGGCACGCTCACCGAGATCATATTTTGGGGAGGCACATCAATTTTGCCGTTCACTTTTAGTTTGCTGGAAATTGTGCGCTGTGCGATTTTACCAATTACAATATTTGCGTTTTTTGCTTGCGCCTCGGTGAGGGAAACAGAGGTTTCGGCTGTCACGTATTCGGGTGCGGCCAAATGACGCTCGGTGTTGGTGGAGGTGTTGCAGGAGAATAGAGTTGATATGAAAACAAGGAGGATGATTTTCTTCTTCTCAAATATTTTAATGGATTCTTTTTTCATGGTCATTATAGTTTACTGTTTTATCTAAATTTCTATTTAGTCACAAAATAATTTATCTGCACCACGCTTTCGTTCAAACTATTCAGCGTGTTCAAGTATTCGCTACGAATAGTAGTGGCTTGGTTGATGAGGATGGCCCACTCCAAATAATTGATGTCGCCATTGGCGAATTGTTTGTTGGCCGTGTCGGTTATCAAGTTGGCATTGTTTAGGGCGGTTTGCTCATAGTAGGCCACTGACCTTGAAAGGTTTTCATATTGCGCAATCGCTTGTTGATATTCATTGTCCAATTGCTGTTTGCCGATGAGGTAATTGCTTTCGCTTAGCTGTTGAAAATTTTTGGCCGCATTGATTTTTGATTTTTGAGAACCATAAAACAAGGGAATGCCCAAGCCAATCTGTCCTGACTGAAATCGCGAAGAGCGGTCATAAACAATATCGTGCCAGTCCC
>JANOQB010000286.1:0-1515 GCA_031422215.1 Cytophagales bacterium
TGGAAAATTCTATATCGCGATAAAAAGTGGGTTTTCACAAGCGAAGAAAACCATGCACCGGATGCACACATCGAAATGAGTGCAGACACAGCCTGGAAACTTTTCACCAAAGCCCTGCCAGAGGATGTCGCCTTAGAGAAAATTAAAATATCAGGAAACCTGGAACTTGGGAAACCTATTTTGAAAATGGTAAGCGTTATGGCTTAACAAAAGAGATCAATTTCGCTGAGCGTTTGTATATGGATGAAAAACCCGCGCAAAGTTTCTGAATTTATAATGCGTTGCCTTAAAAACAACGGCATCAAAGGCTTGTTGTGTTCTTAAAATAAAATATATTTGCCATCTCTTTCAAAAGGGGGATTAGCTCAGCTGGCTAGAGCGCTTCCATGGCATGGAAGAGGTCATCGGTTCGACTCCGATATTCTCCACAAATAATAAAGTCTGCTTTGTAAGCAGACTTTTTATTTGGTAGCCACCACGAACAAGTAGAACCCATCGGTGAGATGAACAATGCTACTGAATATGATTTCTCTCAATAAATTCCTTAAATGATTTGCGATAGGTGTCACCCACAGGCAGCGAAACCCCTTTGCTGAGCACCTCATTTTTTTTGATCACATCAATGCCGTTCAGCGAAACAATGTAGCTGTTGTGTATGCGGATGAACTTGTCGGCTGGCAACTGTTCTTGCAATGCTTTCAGACGCTGGAGGGTGACAATTTTTTGTGTGGTGGTGTGGATGGTGACGTAATCCTTCAGCCCTTCTATGTACAAGATTTCGTTCAGCACAACTTTCACCAATTTGGTGCCGTCCTTTACAAAGATAAAAGTAGGCGAGGCTGCGGCTTGCTCCATGGCTGCGGGCTGCTGCGTTGCCGTTGGGGATTCCAACCGTTGGGTTACTTTATCAACCGATTTTAAGAAGCGCTCAAAGGTGATGGGCTTCAACAGGTAATCGGCCACATCCAATTCGTAGCCTTCCAAGGCATATTGCGAATAAGCAGTGGTAAGCACCACCAACGGACGCTTCTTCAAAATTTTCAACAGCGATATGCCTGTGATCTCGGGCATTTGCACATCCAAAAAAAGTATATCAATGGAAGCAGACCTAAGGGTTTCTAAGGCCGCCAGTGGATTTGAAAAAGCTTCCACCAGATTTAATGAGGGAACCTTGCTCACATAGTCTGTCAGGAGATTGCGGGCGAGGGGTTCGTCTTCAATGATAACACAATTCAGTTTCAAGTAAGCGTAAGATTCAATTTAACGGTATATCTATCGGGCTTGTCTTCCATAATCAACTGATGTTTTCCCGGGTAACTCAACGTCAACCTGCGTTGCACATTTTGAAGCCCGATCCCGGATTTTTCGTGCGCGGCTGTTGTTTCATTCGACTTGCTGTTCTCCACCTGATAGATGCATTGATCGTCAGTCAACTCAATGGACACATTCACCCACGCATTGGGATTGTTGTTGCTTACCCCATGCTTGAATGCATTCTCTAAAAAAGTTATAAAT
>JANOQB010000287.1:0-7573 GCA_031422215.1 Cytophagales bacterium
ACGCACTCATATAAGATTCCAAAAGCCTACCTACCTCAACGGCATTCTCAATCAATAATTCAGTATCATAATATTCTAAGTCCTTTGCCAAAATCAAATAATATTCCGTTTCAGATAAAGAACCTTGTGCGATGTTAAAAAATCGAAGCTTGTCTGCCCTTTCCTTTTTTCTTAAAACCTTCAGCAATATTGGCAGCTACAGAAACAGATGATCTCTTTACTTGTGACGTAGAACCATATAGCTCCTCCTTAGGAAAAGCCTTTGTCATTCTGTAAACACCAAGAGCCAATTGGTGCGCCTTTTGCCAAACAATCAAATCCCTAAAAGACTGAGCAGGTTTCCTTTTTTCCATATTCTAAATTCTGAGTCTTCTATTCACAACTTCCATTGTCCACATATTCTGAATTCTGACTTCTAAATTCTGACTTCTTCCTTCTCCCTCTTCACCTCCAAAACTTCATTCCTAAATTGTGTTCCTCTATCTTCATAGTTCCTAAAAAGATCGAAACTTGCGCAAGCAGGTGATAGCAAGACCACGTCACCTGGCTTTGAAACCTTTAGGGCCAACTGCACCAACTCCTTCACACTTTGTGTTTCATAAATTTCATTCACTACTTCAACAAAAGCTTTTTTCAACTTCTCATTGTCCTTGCCCAGGCAAATGAGCACACGAACTTTTTCCTTTACTTGATCTTCAATCAATTTATAATCATTGCCTTTGTCGATGCCACCGGCAATCCAAACGAGTGGTCCTTTATAACTTCCCAATCCATATACAACCGAATCGACATTGGTTGCTTTGGAATCGTTTACGAACTCTACTCCATTGATCGTAGCAACTGACTCCAACCGATGCGGGGCATTAACAAATGTTTTGAGCGCTTGCTTTATTGTTTCGACCGAAACGCCTGCGATATGCGCTGCCGATACAGCCGCCATGGTGTTGATCAAATTATGCGGACCTTTCAATGTTGTTTCTGATTGAGCGATTTGAAAAAACTGATTTCCAAAAGAGAAAGACATTTTAGTGCCATCGAAATAAGCCGGTGAAGTAGAAGTTGATTTAAGAGAAATTTCGATTGGCTTTCCATGAATGGATTTTTTGTCAACCTCATTTTTCACCACCACATCGTCTGTATAGTAAATGAAGTAGTCGTCTGCTTGCATCGCCTGCACCAATCTAAATTTCGAGTTAATGTAGTTCTGCATCTGGTATTCGTAACGGTCCAAATGGTCGGGGGTGATGTTGAGCAAAATTCCAACATGGGGCCGGAAAGTTTTTGTGCCATCCAATTGAAAGCTGCTGATCTCAATCACATACCAATCATGATTTTCTATAGCAACTTTTCGGGCTAAACTCTCCCCCACATTCCCGGCAAGGGCAACCTTAAATCCTGCGGACAAGAGCAAATGATATGTCAACAATGTGGTGGTGGTTTTTCCATTCGTGCCTGTGATGGCAATTACTTTTCCATTCAAAAACCAGAATGCAAATTCTATTTCATCAATAATTTCGATGCCTTTTGATTTTACTTTTTTTATGATGTCTGCTTTATCGGGAATGCCCGGGCTTTTAATGATCAATGTGGCACCTAAGATTTTTTCTTCTGAGTGTTTTCCTTCCTCAAATTCTATGGCATGTTCTATCAATTCATTTTTGTATTGATCTTTGATTGTTCCCTGATCGGAGACAAACACATCATAGTGCTTCGCTTTCGCGAGGATGGCTGCCCCCGTTCCGCTTTCACCTGCACCCAATATGATTATCCGCTCTGCCATTTATCAACTATCTACTTTCAATCTTAATTTTTACTTCTTATCCGTTATCAAATTTTCAACTCATCTCAACTTCAATGTTGCCAAACTTAAAATCGCCAACAGTATTCCTACAATCCAAAACCTAGTAACGATTTTAGACTCATGTATTTTTTTCTTTTGATAATGATGATGTAGCGGAGACATCAATAATATCCTTCTTCCTTCTCCGTATTTTTTTCTTGTGTATTTGAAATAGGATACCTGCATGATCACCGAAAGATTTTCCACCAAAAAAATCCCGCATAGCAAAGGGATCATCAATTCCTTTCTTACCGCCAGTGCCAACACGGCAATGATTCCGCCCAATGATAAACTTCCTGTATCACCCATAAACACTTGAGCGGGATATGCATTGTACCATAGAAATCCAAGACAAGCGCCCACAAACGCGGTACAGAAAATCACGAGCTCGCCCAGGTTGGGTATGTACATGATGTTGAGGTAAGAGCTAAAGTCAACGCGGCCTGAGAGGTATGCAAAGATGGCAAGCGTAAGCCCGATGATGGCAGAAGTTCCAGCCGCCAATCCATCAATGCCATCGGTGATATTGGCCCCGTTCGAAACTGCTGTGATGATTAGTATTACCACCAATGTGAATACAATCCATGTATAATTTTTATCCAACCAAGGAATCAAATCGCCATAGTCAAATTCATTGTTCTTGATAAATGGAACGGTGGTTTTGGTTGACTTCGCATCTTTATACTCAAGGCGCACACCCGGCTCGGGCTGAAAAGTTTGGATGCTGGCAACTGTTGCCGGTTTCATTTCGCGCACCACTACGTTATCATTGAAATAAAGAGTGAGGCCAACAATAAGTCCAATGGTTACTTGACCTACAATTTTAAAACGCCCGGCCAAGCCTTCTTTATTTTTTTTGAACACTTTAATATAGTCATCCAAAAATCCGATGAGACCAAGCCACACCGTGGTTGCAATCAATAAGATAACATACACATTATCCAACCGCGCCATTAACAACGTAGGGATCAAAATAGCGGCAATGATGATCAACCCTCCCATGGTTGGTGTTCCCTTTTTTTGAATTTGTCCGTCAAGGCCCAAATCGCGGATGTCTTCACCCACTTGTTTTTTGCGGAGATAGCTGATCAGTTTTTCTCCAAACATGATCGTGATCAACAAGGATAAAAGAGCTGCTGCCCCTGCGCGGAACGAGATGTATTGAAACAACCCTGCCCCGGGGAAATCAAAGTTTTTTTCGATATAGTCGAAGATATAGTATAACATTATGCTCCTTCTAATAGTATTGAAAATTGAGAGATGTCAACCATTTTCAAATCTTCAAATTGTTTCATTATCAAATCAATTATTAAACATTTTCAACATCCTCGTAAGTACTTCCTTATCATCAAATGAATGCTTCACACCTTTTATCTCCTGATAATTTTCGTGGCCCTTGCCAGCCACCAAGATTATGTCATTTTCTTTGGCCAGCATGCAAGCGGTTTTTATTGCCTCCTCACGGTCCACCATCACCAATGTTTTTTTTGCATCGGTTGGGCCCACGCCCAATTGCATTTCTTTTATGATCTGCATTGGGTCTTCGCTACGGGGATTGTCGGAAGTGAAAATAATTTTGTTTGAGTACTTGCACGCGATGGCCGCCATCAAAGGTCGCTTGGTGCGATCGCGGTCACCGCCACATCCGATCACCGCTATCACTTGCTCATTGCCAGAACGAAAATGCTCTATGGTTTCCAATACATTTTTTAATGCATCCGGTGTGTGGGCGTAATCAACGATGGCGATAAATTTTGATCCGGGCATTACCAACTCGAAGCGGCCCGAAGCCCCTGTCAATCCAGAAAGTTTCATCAGCACCATTTCAGGGTCTTCGCCCAGCAAACAAGCGGTGCCATACACCGTCAATAAATTATATGCATTGAAATCGCCAATCAATTTGAACCACACACTGCGCTCACCAATCTCAAGCTCCAGTCCTTCAATCGAGTTGGTAATGATCTTGGCTTTGAAGTCGGCCATTTTTTTCAACCCATAGGTTTGCTTTTTTGCTTTGCAGTTTTGCAACATCACCATACCGCGCTTGTCATCCACATTCACGAGGGCAAAAGCATCGGATGTCAATCCATCAAAGAATCCTTTCTTGGCGCGGATGTAACTTTCAAATGTGTGGTGATAATCCAGATGATCGTGTGTGATGTTGGTGAACAAACCTCCAGCAAAATGCAATCCTTCAATTCGCCCTTGCACCACGGCATGCGAACTCACTTCGATAAAACAGTGCGTACATTTTTCGTCCAGCATTTTCACCAACAGTTCGTTGATTTGAATGGGATCGGGTGTGGTGTGGGTTGCTTGAATTTCTTTGTCCACAATTTTGTTCACAACTGTAGATAACATTCCGCACCGATAGCCAAGCGATGTAAATAATTTGAAGAGCAAGGTTGCTACGGTAGTTTTTCCGTTGGTGCCTGTTACGCCAATCAACTTCAGTTTGGCCGAAGGGTTTCCATAAAAATTAGAAACAATGATCCCAAGCGCTTTGGCACTATCCTTTACCGATACGTACGTGATCTTATCAGAAATTGCATCGGGCAATTTTTCTGCAACAATAGCTACCGCGCCAAGCGATACAGCTTTCTGTATAAACACATGCCCATCCACCTTTGCTCCACGTATGGCGACAAATAAAAATCCGGGCTTCACGCTGCGGGAGTCAAAGCAGATGCCCTTCACATCCAAGTTCATGTGACCCGAAGTGGATGTGATGTGCACTTTATATAATATGTCTCTTAGTTCTGTCATAAGGCCTCACCCCTAGTTCCTCTCAAACTTGCTCCGCCAAAGCGCTTCGCGAAGGCGAGAAGGAGAGGGGAAGATTTCATTTTTAGTTACCTCACCCCTGCCCTCTCCACAGGAGAGGGTGATGTTCGATTTAAACTTTGCGTTTAATTTTAATATTTCAATTTCGACCATAACGCAGTTTCTATTTCAACTCAGCCTTAAATGAATCCGAACGCCTTTGCTAATTTTTGTACCGGGAGAAAGTGATTGTGCTGCCACTCTGCCTTTGCCTTCGTACGAAACACGCAGCCCCGATTTCTCCAACAAATAAATTGCATCGCGAAAAGTCATTCCATTGACATCGGGCACGTGATCTTTTACTACCGCATTTTTTTTCCATTCCACAGAGTTTCCATTTTTTGCCGCTTTGATCCACTCTTCATCTGTGGAGGAGTGAGTAGAAATGCCAAGTTCGTTGGTAAGCATGGTCAACTCGTCTTGCTTGCCGGCACGGATGGCCGGGAACACTCCGGGCTCGGTGATTGTTTTTTTCTCCATCGCAAAATGGAGATTGATGTCGCGGGAATAAATGTTATCGGCAATGTCTTTGAACACAGGGCCTGCTACATTGTTTCCATATTGAAATACACCTTTGGGGTTTTTCACCAATACAATGGCAGAATATTTTGGCGCATGTGCTGGAAAATATCCCACAAAAGAAGTGATGTACCGTTTTTCATAGCGTCCATTTTCAAGTATCTGTGCCGTGCCAGTTTTTCCTGCAATGCGATAATGTGTGTTCCTTAAATTTTTTGCCGTGCCATCTTCTACCACTCCTTCCAACAGAAGTTTGAGTTGGTTTAGTGTTTTGTTCGAACAGATTTTGCTTACGAGGGTTGTCGTTTCGAATACTTCTTTTACCTGATCGGCACGGCTTACAGAAGTAACGAAAATAGGCTTGATCATTTTTCCTTCATTGGCAACTGCGTTGTACAAGGCCAGCGTGTGCAAAGGCGAAATCTCCAATCCATATCCATAAGCCATCCACGGCAGTGTGATACCGCTCCATTCTTTTTTGTCGGACGGCCGTATGATTTTAGGATACGATTCTCCGGTGATTTGTACACCCAATGGTTTTGAAAGTTTGAGGCGATCTATATGCGCTAAAAATTTTGAAGGCTTGGTACCAAAATGTTTATCAGTCAATTTGGCCATGGCCACATTGGACGACAACTCGAAGGATTGTTGAACGGAAATTTTTCCATAGCCGCCTTCGTGGTGGTCGCGTACTTTGCGATTATAAAAAGTGTACTCGCCATTTCCCGTGTTGATGGTATCGCTCAACTCTATATTAGTGTCTTCAAGCAGCGCCATCATAGTCACCAACTTGAAGGTGGAGCCGGGTTCGATGGAGCCACCCACCGCGTGATTAAAATTTTCATGGAATTCGCCACGGCCATCTTTGGTGAGATTTGAGATTGCTTTGATGTGGCCCGTCTTCACTTCCATCACCACTACGGTACCTTCATCGGCATCATGTTGGTTCATGGCGCGGTAGAGCGAGGTCTCGGCAACATCTTGAAGATTGATATCAATAGTAGTTTGAATATCGAGACCATCTACGGCTTTGATATTGTCGGCATCGAAGATTGGCTTCCAGGTGCCTCCGGCAATTTTTTGAAACAGTGCTTCACCGTCCTGGCCACCCAGCACGGGATCAAAACTATATTCAAGACCTACACCTTTGCCTTCTTCGTTTACAAAGCCAATAGTCCTGCGGCTGAGTTTGGAGAACGGGCGATAGCGTACATCAATCTTTTCAAAGAGCACACCGCCCCGGTAGCGGCCTTCGCGAAAGATTGGCCACCGCATCATTTCTTTTTTTGTTTGGTAGTTGATCTGCTTCCGGTTGAGCACCACATACTGCTTGCCCGTTGCCCGTGCATCCTTCAGCAGTTGTTTATATTCGGTGGCCGAGCGGTCTTTATAATATCGGGCCAAGTTGAGTGAGAGTGAATCAATGCCGCTTTTAAAGATTTCATTTTTGGCCAGCGTTGGGTCGATGGCTACTTTATAGAAAGGCAAACTGGTGGCCAGCAAACTTCCGTTGTCGGAATATATATTGCCACGGGTGGCTTTTACTTTTTTGTAATCGAAGTTGATCTCTTCGCTCATCTTCCTCCACTGATCGCCTTCGGCAAATTGAATGTGGCCAATCTTGGCCCCCACGCAAATAGCGAACACCACCACACATAAAAATGCGATGCGCACACGGATCAATATGGATTTCTTAATGTTCATGCCTCACCCCTAGCCCCTCTCCAAGGGAGAGGGGAAGAGTTTTAGTTTACTTTTAGTGCTACGATCTTTTCATTTCGGTTGACCTCACCCTTGCTATCCGGCAGGCCTAGCCCCTCTCCGAGGAGAGAGGAAGTGTTGAAATTAATTTTTAGAGTTACGATTGTCATTACGTTTTGTCACCTGTTTCAATTGTCCATTACTTTCTACTCTTCTACAACTATTTTAAAGGGTGGCTTTGAACTTTCTTTTAATCCTAAATCTTTAACTCGCCTCGCCACTTCGCTTTGCTTGCTGGCGAACATGACATCAGCTTTCAAAGTTGTGTAGTCGGCACGAAGGTCTTCTACTTCTGTTTGGGTCCGGTCAATCTGCCGCGTGGTTTTTTCTGCGTAGTGTGTGTTGCTGATGTACACCAAACTCAAAAACACAGCGAACAATATTTTGGGCAGGTATTGAACCGGAAAACCTTCTTCAAAGTAAGACTCAAGTTTCATCCGCTTCTCGATGCCCGAGAAAATGCTTGCGCCAGGTGCCGAAGGTTTTGTCTTGGCCTCGTTGCTGCGCTGGGGTTCTATCCTAAATTTGTTTTCGCTCATGGCCTCACCCCTAGCCCCTCTCCAAAGGAGAGGGGAAGATTTTATTTTTAGTTTAGTGCTATAACCTCACCCCTAGCCCCTCTCCAGAGGA
>JANOQB010000288.1:0-6955 GCA_031422215.1 Cytophagales bacterium
GAGATATCCATTATTAATGTCAGCCGCATTGTTGACATCGCACTTGTTGCATGCCCAGGCTGGCTCAGAAATTTTCCTGTTCGACTTGAAAATAAAAAAGGGCACCATCACCATCTCGAACCCTAAAAACGTAACCAACCATAAAGGCTACGACAGCCAACCTTCTTTTCACACAGAGTTGCCCATACTTTACTTTTCGTCATTCAATGAAGATGGCCGGGCCGACATTAAAGCCTATAACTACAAAACCAGCATAACAACTTCCATTACACAAACCAATGAGCGCGAGTATTCTCCAACCCTTACACCCGACAAAACAAGTTTGTCGTGCATTGTGCAGCGCGACAACGGGGCGCAGGACTTGGTAAAATTTCCTTTGGACGGTGACAGCCCCAACACCATTATAAACAATTTGGTAGTGGGTTATCATGCGTGGATGGACAACAGCCATGTGGCTTTATTTATCCTTGGCGAACCCAATACACTGCACTATCTGCGCCTGCCCACCAAGAATGACACGCTGCTGGCGCAAAATATTGGCCGCTCTTTGCACAAGATACCTAACCAGCAAGCGATCAGCTTTGTGCATAAAATTTCAGAAACTGATTGGCAGATAAAAAAATTGGAAACGAAGCCCACCAAGATCACAACGCTCGCCTCAACACTTGCTGGGAGGGAAGACATAACCTGGACACCCGATGGAAAAATTATCTCCAGCGATGGCACAAAAATTTATTTTCTTGATCCTGCAAAAGGAAAAAACTGGATGGAACTTTCTGTTCTGTCGGGCAATGAATTTTTAAAGGGTATCAGCCGGCTATCCGTTAATTCAAAAGGTGATAAAATGGCCGTTGTTATTTCTGAATGATCTTGTGTTTTAGTCTGGCCGAAGGGCACCTTTTATAATCCAAAGTTTTTAACCAAAGCAACAAAAATACATTCTGCCAAGGATGGGTATTGCATCTTTTGAAAGTTTCCTCGGCAATCACTAAAACACTTCCATCATTTCGCCAAGTGGTAAATGGCAAGAAATACCATTCAACCAATGCAACTAAAATTTCATGGCACTAATTTAGTGGTGAAGAGAACGAAAATTGATCAGCTAATAAATGAAAAAGGGAACGATTGGTTTTATTTTACTTCTAAGGCATACCACAAAAAGGGTATTTTGCCCTGTACCGGTTACCAAAATTGTTAACGGTAACATTAAGAACTATATTTATACTGTCTATGGTTGAGGCGGAGAATTACAAGGGGATCAAATTTGTTCGCATTTCTAGTTTGCCCAAAGAACAAAGCGAAAAAATACAGATCGCAATCCCAAAAGAAAAAATAATAAAAATCCTACAGGATGAAATTATTTTAAGGGATTGCATCCAATATCAACATTATCAGGAATGGTTTAAAACCAGTTACCAGTTGACAACACCTAAGGCCACCGCCCAACCTGAACCTGCTAACGTAAGCCCATTTGCTCTGGCACTTAAACAAGGATAGCACCTATCCCCAAATTCCTTCGGGCACTATCTCAACAACCTGGCAAAAGATTTTTTGGAAACCGCTGCCCCGGTCATCTCCATTGATTGCAAAAAGAAGGAATTGGTAGGGAATTTCAAGAATAAAGGCGAGGAATGGAATCCAAAGGGAAAGCCAACGAAAGTAAAAGTGTACGACTTTCAAGATAAGGAATTGGGCAAGGCCATTCCTTATGGCGTGCATGATATCGCCAACAATGAAGGATGGGTAAGTGTTGGCATCAGTCATGACACCGAAGGTTTTGCAGTGGCAACAATCAGAAATTGGTGGTATGAAATGGGCAGAGAAAATTCAGTAAAGCGAAAGGGGTATTGATCACCGCTAATGGCGGGGGGAGCAATAGCTCAAGGAGCAGGTTATGGAAAATAGAGCTGCAAGTATTGGCTGATGAAATTGACAAGGAAATAACTGTGAGCCATTTCCCCCCCCCCGGAACGAGCAAGTGGAATAAAATAGAGCATAGGTTGTTCCTCAACCAAAACGATCAAAGGATTGAAAGTGAAATCTAAACTGGATAGTTCTGTGTATGAGAAAGGGATAAAAAACAACTGGTGTACAAGTTCCTTACATTACAACATCTACCCCCAGCTGTATTAAAAGCTGGCGGGGGCTTTCAGAAATTTTCAATTCTTTTAAACTGTTGGCTTGAAGAAAACCTTCTTCAACCATGGTATTCATTTGCTGAATGAGCGGATTGAAATATTGCCTCGTATTCAAGATGCCAATGGAGGCATGTATCAATCCCAATTGCTTCCAGGTGAGTATTTCGGCCAGTTCGTCCAATGTGCCCCAGCCACCGGGCATGGCAACAAAAACATTGGCCAGGTCGGCCATGCGCCTTTTGCGCTCGTGCATGCTGTTCACCACTTCCAATTGTGTGATGCCTTTGTGAGCCACTTCCAATTGCAGGAGAAAATCGGGGATCACACCAATTACATGGCCACGTTGCCGCATTACTTCATCGGCCAATATGCCCATCAGGCCAATGTTGCCGCCTCCATAAATCAAAGAAGATTTGGAAGCACAGAGCAGGCCGGCCATTTCTATGGCAGCCTCCGCGTAGTCTATTCTTATGCCAGTGGCAGATCCGCAAAAGATGCACACATTCATTTAAGGCACGAAAAAGATCAGTGCTTTATATCGTGCTCATTGTCGCTCACACTTTTGTTTGGAAACGCCCAAACGGAAACAATGGCGAGAATGAACAGGGCGATTACTACTCCAAAAACTGACATGGCTTAGAATTGGTTAAAGTGAATATCAGAACAAATTTAATCCTACCGTGTATATTATTTGCAATATGACCTTTAAAAATTGTAAACTCGAATCCTTATTTCGGTCTGACATCCAAAAGTGATTTAAAAACAACCTGCGCCATGAAGAAATTTCTTATTGTTTTGGGTATTGTGCTTGTGATTGTATTGGGTGTACTAACCTATTTTAGGATGTTCTATACCAAATCTTTCAGTCCGGAGGACGTGGTGAAATTTGAAGATGGGGATTTAAAAATCACCGTGGTGTACAATCGGCCCTATAAAAAGGGCAGGGCAATATTTGGCGGGCTAGTTCCCTACGATAAAGTTTGGCGCACCGGAGCCAACGAAGCAACCACTTTTGAAACCACCAAAGACCTCATGTTTGGTGACAAAACATTGAAGGCAGGAAAATATTCATTGTGGACCACCCCCCGCGAGCAAACATGGACTATATTTTTTAATTCCGAAACCGGCCAATGGGGTGTTGGTTTTAATGGTGAGGCCAACCGCGATGCCGTAAAAGACGCACTGGCAGTAGATGCCAATTTGGTGACCATAGAAAAAGAGTTTGAGCAGTTCACCATCGGGATTAAAAAATTGGATGAGGAATATGAATTGACTTTTATATGGGACAAAACCTTGGTGACCTTGCCTTTCATGGTCCATTGATCAATTGCCGTAGCGGGTTTATAATTTTTTTATTTTACTATCACAAGCCTTATTTTGCAGGAAGAAAAATAAAAACCATTACATGATACAGGTAATCCCTTCCATAGCAATCCGAAAAGGAAAAGTTGTAAAAATGAGGAAGGGCGACCCTACCAGCGAAAAATCGTATGACGAAAATCCACTGGATCTTGCCAAGCGGTTTCAAGATCATGGCATTGATGTAGTTCACTTAGTTGACTTGGATGGTGCCGAGCGCGGCAGCCCCAAAAACTATCACGTGCTGGAAGCAATTGCGGGCCATACTGATTTGAAAGTAGATTTCACCGGGGGCATTTGCACCGATGGAGACATTGACAAGGCGTATGAATTTGGTGCCGCCTATATCACCGCATCAAGCATTGCCGTTACCAATCCCGAATTGTTTGCCTCCTGGATCATTTCTTATGGAAGGGAAAAAATGACGCTTGGCGCAGATGTTACCGACATCGCATCAAAAACAGTTGCCATTCGGGGATGGATGAAAAAATCGGAAATCAATTTGTTCGATCACATTCAGTTTTTCTACGATAGAGGATTGAAATATGTGAAGGCAACCGACATTTCCAGAGACGGTGTGCTGGAAGGCCCCGCCTTTTCATTTTATCAGGAAATCATAGATCGCTTTAAAGATATGAAAGTGCTTGCCAGCGGTGGTGTGCGCGGTGTGGACGACATCAAACGGTTAAATGAAATGGGGTTGTTTGCCGTGATTTTTGGCAAGGCATACTACGAGGGCATACTCAAGCTAAAAGACCTGGAGCAATTTATTGTGAAGAAAAGTTGAAATAAATAAACCCGGGGTTCCGGGTTTTTTGTTAATGGTAATCAGAAGGAGTTACACAATCTATTGTTCTACAATATCCGATATCTTGAATTTTTGAATGATATAGTACAGAAAGTTGAACGACAGGGCATCGTCTTCGGTTTTTGTGCCAACGTTTTTGGGATCACCAGTTTTTGCCTTGCCTGTTTTTGTTGCCGTGGTTGCCTGCTCTTTTTGTTGATTTGATTTTTCTGTGCTTGTTGTGATCTTCTCTGCCTCCAACACAACAGGTTTATCATCGCTTGCTTCGGGTAGAAAATTCGAATCAGGAATTTCATTTGCTGGCACACCCTCTTGCGCCATGGATGAAAAGAACGGTATTGCTACCAGCAGAAAAGTAAATCCAAGGAAACGCGAAAAATTTAATTTCATTTAATTCAGGAATTATTTGGGATTACCTTCGGCATTTGGCTACGCAAAATAATAAATTTTTGGAAACGATTGCATGGAATGACTTTAATAAAATTGATCTTCGGGCCGGAACAGTTGTTAGGGTCGAGGTCTTTGCGGAAGCCAAAAAGGCTGCCTATAAACTTTGGATTGATTTGGGCCCTGATTTGGGCATTAAAAAAACAAGCGCCCAAATAACCGACTTATATTCTTTGGAAGAACTACTCGGCATGCAGTTGATTTGTGTGGTGAACTTTGCCTCAAAACAAATTGCAAATTTTACTTCCGAGGTGCTCGTCACAGGCTTTCCTGATCAAAACGGAAAGGTAGTGCTAGCCACAGTGCACACCCCGGTGCCCAATGGTTCCAAACTCTTTTGACTTTATGTTTTTGTTTTCACAATTGACCACCATTTGCCAAGGCACCATCACACAGATGGCCAGAGAAAGAAATGTAGAAGATTTGGTTATTGACAGCCGCAAAGCCATACTTTCCGAACACGCTTTGTTCTTCGCCATTGCCGGAACCCGGCATGACGGCCACGTTTACATTTCTGAATTATATCTAAAAGGCATACGCCAGTTTGTGGTTGAGAGGCCCGTGCCAATCAAAAACTTTCCGGAGGCTAATTTTTTATTGGTTCAATCTTCCATTCATGCGCTGCAAAATTTAGTGAGTGCGCTCCGAAAACAATTTTCCATTCCTGTTGTCGGCATCACGGGCAGCAACGGCAAAACCATTATCAAAGAATGGTTGTATCAACTCCTCTCACCCGATTATCAAATCGTAAAAAATCCAGGCAGCTACAATTCGCAAATAGGCGTTCCTCTCTCCGTTTGGCAAATGCAACAGCACCATGAGTTGGGGATTTTTGAAGCGGGCATTTCAATACCAAATGAAATGGAGCGGCTGCAAAAAATAATCCGACCCACGTTGGGCGTCATCACAAACATTGGCACCGCCCACGATGAAGGGTTTGTTTCTGTTCCACAAAAAATCAACGAGAAATTAACGTTGTTTTCTTCTGTTGAGAAATTGATTTACTGTGCCGATCACGACTTGGTTCGGTCGGCCGTTCTGGCATCTGGGTTGCCGGCTTTTTGTTGGGGATTTCATCCACAAGCCGATTTGCCGATTACAAAATCAGGAGATCATTTTATTGTACAGTGGCAAGGAGAAAATCATATTATGAAACTTCCCTTTCGCGATCATGCCTCCATAGAAAATTGCTTTCATTGTGTGGCACTCATGCTGTGCCTGGGCTATGCTGTGCAGGCCGTGCAAGAGCGGATTGGTTTGCTCAAGTCGGTGCCCATGCGCCTCGAACTGAAACAAGGAACAAACCAAAGCCAGATCATTGACGACTCGTATAATAATGATTTGGGTGGCTTGCGCATTGGTTTGGATTTCCTTGGCGGGATACAAAAGAAAAAAAAGACATTGATACTTTCCGATATCCTTCAGTCTGGCCTTGATGACGATGTGCTGGTAAATAAAATCCGTGACTTGATCCTTCAAAGCGATGTTGCCCACCTGATTGGGGTCGGACCTTTTCTGATGGCCAACCAACTTTCGTTCAACCAGCTTTCAATCCAAACTTCCTTTTATGGCGATACAGAAAGTGCACTAAAAGAAATTGGCAAAGAAAATTTTCAACACGAGGTGATCCTCATAAAAGGCGCACGCGCTTTTCACTTCGAAAAAATAGTTGCCCTCCTTCAACGCAAAGTGCACGGCACCCGCATGGAAATTGATTTAGACAAAATTGTTCACAACCTCAATTTCTTCAAAGCACAACTGCGGCCCGGTGTAAAAACAATGGTGATGGTGAAAGCCTTTGCTTACGGAAGTGGTAGCGAAGAAATTGCCACGTTGCTTCAATATCATAGAGTAGATTACCTCGGTGTCGCTTACGCGGATGAGGGCGTGGAACTGCGCAAAAACAATATCACCATCCCTATTATGGTGATGAACGCAACCGAAGAGGGTTTTCAAAATATACTTGATCACAACCTGGAGCCTGTGATTTATAGTTTGAATATGTTGCGTTCACTTACCGGTTTTTTAGGCCGGCAATCATGCACGGTGCATTTGGAAATAGAAACGGGAATGAAGCGGTTGGGCTTGGAGGAAGGTGATTTAGCCGAAGCAATAGAAATTTTAAGGGGCAATGCACAGATAAAAATCGCGTCTGTGTTTTCGCACTTGGCTGGTGCCGATGAAGCTGTGCACGATGAGTTTT
>JANOQB010000289.1:0-8583 GCA_031422215.1 Cytophagales bacterium
GGGTTTAATTTTTCCAACTCCTTAAAGGTTTCAACTGCCTTTTGCGGCTGCGAATTGTAATTGTAGGAAAGGCCGAGATAGTACTGTCCGTCTTCGTTTTTGGCATCGGCATTCACGCACTCCTCGAAGTAAGGGATAGCCTCATCGTATTTGCTTTTATCGTACAAGGCTTTTCCCTGTTCGTACGAAATGGCCGCGCGGTCGCCCACTACTACATTTTTCTTTTTCTGTGCGATGGCACCGGAAAGGGTTGCCAGGAGAAGCACACTTAAAATGAAAGTCTTCATATAAATTTCAGTTTAGGATGATTTTAACAAGAGAAAAAAAACCCTCCGGCTCTGTTATACATCCGGAGGGTTTGCTAATTCATATTACCTACTTAGTGCTTTCTTAAAGCCTTCGTTGCAAAGTGAGAAGTATTAAAATTGAGCCACAAACCTGCCTGCGGTAGGCAGGGGCACCAAGTCACAAAGTTTCACTAAGCAGTAAGTATTTAAATTTGGTTAATGTGTAACATCCGATACTAAATAATAAAACTATTTCGCGCCCATTTTGGTGAACTTGGATTTTCTGAGCATGCCGCCCGATTCAAACACATACAACCCCAGGCCGTCATCCGACAAATAAGCCATAGCTCCTTTGCGCGCATCGAAGCGTTTGTATTCAATGGTTTTCAAATCATACACGGCATAGTCGCTGCCCTTGGTGTAGAGTGCCAGCGTTTTATCGCCATAAATATATTGTCCGTTGTGCGAGATGGGCACCGAGCGTTTGAATTTGCTGGAGTTGGTAAGCGAGCCGTCCGATTTCTTGCGGCTGCTAACACCTTTCTCACCGATGATGACCACCTGATCATTGTAATCAAGTATCAGATCGGCCAACCCAATGTTGTCTTCGTTCAGTGCCATCTCATAATTTTCCTTTCCGGTAGCAATGTCCATCGAATACAATGCCTTGCCCGAACAGATAATGGCATTGTTTCCCGAAAGGAAAAGATTGGTCAACCCTTTTTTCATTTTTTCCGATTCCCACAGTTGCTCTCCGGTAATGGCGTTGAAGCACTGCACGTTCATGGGTTTAACATTTTCTAGTTCAATGGTATTGGTCCATGTAAAGGTGCCATCGGTGTTCCTGCTTTTTTCCACGTATTGCAATTCTACCTGGCCGCCTACTTGCAAAATCACTTTGTCTCCTGCCACATAAATTCCCGGTATGGCGCGGGCATCTTTTATCTCAGCTGATTGCCATATCAGCTTGCCAGTTTTGAGGGCATACTTTTTTAAAAATTGATTGCGCTTGTTCACCAGGTCGAGCACATAAATATATTCGCCCACCACTACTGGCTGGGCCACTACACCATAGGCACCAAACTTAGATGCGCCTGCTGGTTTTTTATTTTTCACTACATCCGATGGCGACATGTCGTACACGGCTGCCCACAATGGCTGCCAGTAGCATAGTCAAATACCTGTATCCCATTCATGTAAAGAAATATTTTACCTTCTTCAATATTCATTTTTACCAAGCGCTCGCGGGTGAGGATTTTTTTCTCCACAATGCCGCGATAAGTTTGATCCCACATAATGTCACCGTTTTTTGTGTTGATCCTTACGATTTGATTTTTTAAGCCGGCAAAAATAGAACCGATCATAGTGGCTTTCATGTTGATCATCACCAGCGAACCATCGTCCATCGACACATAGTCGCCCACAATACCTTTGAACTTATCGGTGGCCCAAAGTTCCTCACCGGTGCGGGCTTTGATCATGGTAAGGTTGCTTTTGGTGGTTACGGCAAAGGCATTCAACGAGCTGATGAAAATAATATTCTCGGTATCATCCACATTCTGATATTTGGCTGACACCCACAACAAGTCACCGGTGGTGGCATCAATGCACGCCATTTTATCTTTTCCCAATTTGCGGTCGAACACAAACACCGTGTTGGATTCCCACATAGTAATGATGTCGTCCACTTTCGAGAGTTCTTTTGAAATCTGGCTATACTTTTTGTTCCAGAGCACGGCCCCGGTTTTGTTGTTGAGCACAGTTATCTCTTTGGCACTGGAGGCAATGGAATAAGCATCGTCCGATCCATTGCCGGTGTAGTCGAACGAGTGGTCGATTTCCGTTTTGTAAAGCTCGGTCATTTCGTGTTGGGCACTTGCCGCGAAAAAAGCAAGCACTAGGCATGCACTTGTTAGTAATTTTTTCATTTTTGATTTGGGTTTAAAAGGTTAAAGATTGTCTGAATTTTACACGTTGCTTTTTTGGGATTTTGATATTCTCAAATTCAATTTCCACAAGTTTGTTTTTCAAAAAATTTTGCATGCCGATTTCCTCAACCGAGCTGGACACCATAAAAACGGTGAGCACCTGGCCCTTGCCCTGAATGGTGATGTCCACCACGAATGTTCCGGTTATTCCTTTTTTTGCACACGCTTCTCCAAGTTTTCCTGTAGAAGATGACATGGCAAGCAATTGTCGCTTGGCCTCTTCAATGGTAGGCGAATCGCTGCTCTGGCAAATAGCTGACAGGGAGAAAAGTGAAAAGAGGAGCAGCACAAAAATTTTTTTTGATCGCCTGATTCTGATGCCTGGCATGGTTTAAATATTTGAACTTGTGAGCGAAGGTTACAAGGTCAAAATTAAGGGCACGATAAATTTCGCGCCATACCGTGAGGTTGGTATTTTGATGTACGTATTAGTACGGATGGGAATTTTGAATACTGACTTTTAGAGCGGGTTGATTTGACGATATAGAAAGATTTACGTCAACATGCCGCCATCCACTTGAATTACTTGACCTGTGATGTAGGCCGACATATCGGAAGCGAGGAACAGACACGCATCGGCCACGTCTTCGGGCTTGCCCCCACGCTTTAATGGAATGGCATCGCGCCAAGTTTGCACGGTTTTCTCATCGAGCTTGCCCGTCATTTCTGTTTCTATGAAGCCTGGGGCTATGGCGTTGCTGCGAATTCCGCGCGAGCCTAATTCAAGCGCAATTGATTTGGTGAAGCCAATAATGCCCGCTTTGCTTGCCGCATAATTTGCCTGCCCCGCGTTGCCTTTTAATCCAACCACGGAAGTCATATTGATAATGGAGCCGCCCCGTTGTTTCATCATGGGCTTGCAAGCTGCCTTCACGGTGTTGAAGCACGATTTCAAATTTACGTTCATGATTTTGTCCCACGCCTCCTCGGTCATGCGCAGCAGCAGGTTGTCCATGGTGATGCCCGCGTTGTTCACCAAAATATCCAGCGATCCAAATTCGGCCACCACCTCATTGACCAACTTATCGGCTTGCGCAAAATCCGAAGCATCGGAGCGATAGCCTTTTGCTTTCACACCTTTTGCGGCAAGCTCGGCCTCCAACGCCTGGCCTTGCTCCACACTGGATAAATAGGTGAAGGCAACATTGGCGCCTTGCTCGGCAAATTTTATGGCAATGGACTTGCCAATACCTTTGGAGGCACCGGTGATGAGGGCAGTTTTATTTTGAAGGAGTTTCATTTGTGTTTGGTTATGGAAATTTTTTTTAGTCAAGGAAATTTTCAAAAATAAGTTGTGCAATTTTGCGTCATGGCCCCGAACCTTCGGGGCCACCGGGCTATCGCTCCAAGTCCGTCCTGCCTGCGGCAAAGGCAGGCTTTCCACTTCTATCCCTTGCCGAAAGTTGGGGGCGCTTCAATTACAAAATCATATTCTTGAAAGTTGAAAGTATCACAGTCAATGTCCAGATAACGCAAGTCACGGCAGTAATTTTTATGAATCTTGTAAGTGAAAAATTTTTTGTGAAAACCCAAGATACTCCTAAAATTAGCACACCAATTAAAGCGCATATAAGAATAGCGGTAAGGGACGCCAATGGAATATAAATTAAAATTGGTAAGTCTATTGTGCTTTTTCCAAATGCTAAAACTGTCCCACCAACCAAACCGGCCACTAACATTCCAAGTAAGTAGCCTTTATGCTCTTTAATCATTTCCGTTTTTTTTATCTGCTATTCGGGATATAGGTTCTTTTGAATTGTTTGCATAAAGTTGAAAATTTTCAATCCTTTTTCAAAGGAGCAGAAAAGCCATTAAAAAATCGCTATTCCTTCTTAAATAAATCTGTACCCTTATCTTTGAGCCGAAATTTTAAAGTCAACAATTATGGCAAACTATGATTTGATCATTATCGGCTCCGGCCCCGGTGGATATGTGGCCGCCATTCGCGCCTCGCAGTTGGGAATGAAAGTAGCCGTGGTGGAAAAAGCTGAACTGGGCGGCATCTGCCTCAACTGGGGTTGCATACCTACCAAAGCATTGTTAAAGAGTGCCAACGTGTTTGAATACATAAAGCATGCTGCCGACTACGGCATAAACGTGAAAGAAGCTTCTGCCGACATGACGGGCATGGTGAAGCGCAGCCGCGATGTGGCTGCCGGCATGAGCAAGGGTGTGCAGTTTCTGTTTAAGAAAAATAAAATAGAGCAGATAGCGGGGCACGGCAAATTGAAGAAGGGCAACAAAGTGGAAGTGACTGATGCCACTGGAAAAAAGACAGACTACGAAGCAAAACATATAATACTGGCAACCGGTGGCCGCTCGCGCGAATTGCCAAGTATGCCCATTGATGGAAAGAAAATAATCGGATACCGCGAGGCGATGGTGTTGCCCGAACTTCCAAAAAAAATGTTGGTGGTAGGATCGGGTGCCATTGGGGTCGAGTTTGCCTATTTCTATAGTACCCTGGGTACGGAAGTAACGATCGTGGAATTCCTTCCGCGCGTGGTGCCGGTGGAAGACGAAGAAGTTTCGAAGCAGTTAGAGAAGTCGTTCAAAAAAATGGGCATGACTATCTACACCAATTCGGAGGTGACAAAAGTTGATACCCAAGGAAAAGGCTGCATTGTCACCGTGAAAACACCAACTGGTGAAATAAAAATAGAAACAGACATTGTGCTATCGGCTGTTGGCGTTGCCACCAATCTTGAAAACCTGGGGCTGGAAGAAGCAGGCGTGAAAACAGAAAAAGGAAAAGTTCTGGTTGATGATTTTTATAAAACCAATGTGCCTAATGTGTATGCCATTGGCGACATCACCAAAGGCCAGGCCCTCGCACACGTAGCTTCTGCCGAAGGGATAATTTGTGTTGAAAAAATTGCGGGGCAAAAGCCACATCCTTTAGATTATAACAACATTCCCGGCTGCACGTATTGCTCACCCGAAATTGCATCGGTGGGCTTTACGGAAGAAGCCGCCAAGAAAGCCGGCTATCAGATTAAAGTGGGCAAGTTTCCTTTCACTGCTTCGGGCAAAGCAAAAGCAGCCGGAGCAAGCGATGGTTTTGTGAAACTTATTTTTGATGCCAAGTATGGCGAGTGCTTAGGTGCGCACATGATCGGGGCCAACGTAACAGAAATGATTGGCGAGGTTGTGGCCATGCGCAAACTTGAAACCACGGGCCACGAAATAATAAAAACTGTACACCCGCACCCCACGATGAGCGAAGCCATTATGGAAGCTGCTGCCGCTGCTTTTGGTCAGTTGATAATTTTGTTGTTTTTTTTGTTGTGTGCTGGTTGGGGGTCAGCCGACCCCCAACAACTCATTTCTGACCCGTTGTTAAAGTTTGGTCACCCCTTGTTGAAGTTGGTCGCCTGACCAACTTTTCTCTAATCTCAAATTCTTGCTATAATTTTCTAAAATCTTTACCGGGCCAATATTGAAGTGCCTCAGAGTAACAACTTTATTTCTGACCAACATCAATGCTGGCAAAGCAAGAATCCGACATCCAGAATCCCTCGGCTTAAAATCAATCTAAAATACTTAGTTTTAGGCCTTCATTTAAAAAGGGATTTGAAGCTGTTAACATGTGGACTAACATAGCCAATTTTATTATCCGGTTCCGGTTGCCGCTTACGGTTACCATTGCACTCATCACGGTGGTGATGGGCTTCTACGCTTCGAAGGTGGAAATGAGCTACGACTTTGCCCGCACTGTGCCGCTGGATGATCCAGAGATGGTGTTCCTTACAAAGTTCAAACAACAATTTGGTGAAGATGGAAATGTGGTGGCGGTGGGCCTCAAAGACAGTACTATTTACAACGCAAACAATTTTGAAAAATTCCGTCTGCTGAGCGAGAAAATAAAATCCATCGAGGGGGTGAACAGTGTGCTGTGCCTTCCTACCATAAAAATAATCAGAAAGGATACAGCGAATGCCCGCTTTAAATTAGAAGATCTTTTTCCCAAACGTTTGCTCGATCAGTTGGAGCTCGACAGCCTGCTCGGCATTTTCCGCAATCAGAAATTCTACATGGGGCAATTGGTGAACGAGGGCAACGGTGCCACCATGATGATCGTATCCATCAACAAAGATTTTATCAACTCGAGCAAGCGCGTGGATATTACCAATGCGCTGGTGGAGGCTGGCGGTGAATTTACCAACAACACAGAGATTGAATTGCGCTATGCGGGCCTTCCGTTTGTGCGGTCGGTGGTGGCCGTGCAGGTGCGAAAGGAAATGCAACTTTTTCTTGCACTGAGTGCCTTGGTCACCGGCTTGATCATGTTCTTGTTTTTCCGTTCATCGCGCGCGGTGTTATTTTCTATGATCGTGATCGGCATTGTGGTGGTGTGGGTGCTGGGCACCCTCGCGCTGTTCGGCTACAAGATTACGTTGCTGAGCGGATTGATACCACCCGTGATCGTGACAATAGGTATCACCAACGCCATTTACTTATTGAACAAATATCATTTGGAGTTTGCCAAGCACAACGACAAGGCACTCGCTATCTCTACAGTGGTAAAGAAGATGGGGCTCGCTACTTTTCTCACCAACCTTACCGTGGCCATCGGGTTTCTCACGCTTCTCTCTACGGATATTCTGATCCTCCGCGAATTTGGTATTGTGGCGGGCATCAACATCATGGTTCTCTTTGTGGTGAGCCTGATCATGCTGCCTGGCATTTTTTCGTGGCTGCCCGAACCGGAAGCCAAACACTTGCGCCATCTCAATTTCAAAATATTAGGGAAGTTTGTGCGGGCTACCGATCTTACCGTGCACCGCCATCGGGTAATAATTTATTCTGTGTCGATAGCGTTGGCCGTGATTTCGGTTTTTGGTATGCAGCGGCTGCAATCCATTTCTTTTATTGTGGATGATATTCCGGAAGAAAGCCAGATCAAGAAAGACCTTCATTTTTTTGAAGCAAACTTCAGCGGCATCATGCCCTTGGAAATCATGGTGGACACCGGCAAGCGCAGGGGCATACTCGATGTAAAAAATTTAAAAACCATTGATGCGTTTGAGAGTTTCCTCGATTCAATCTCTGTTGTTTCGCGGCCTGTGTCGGTGGTCAGTTTGGTGAAAGCCTCCAAACAAGCATTCTACAATGGCAACCCCGCCCGCTACGAACTGCCCACAGGCCAGGAGCGCGGTTTTATTTTGCGCTACATGAAAGGCCAAACCGATGCGAGTGGACTTTTAAATTCGTTTGCCGATTCCACGTTCCAGAAGATGCGCATCTCCTTGCAAATTGCCGACATCGGTTCCATCAAGTTGGATTCGCTCGTAAGCACGGTGATTGAACCACGCATGCTCGGATTTTTTGAGGGCACCGGTATAACTGGAACGGTGACGGGCTCAACAAAAATTTTTATCAAGGGAAATAATTTTTTGATCGCCAACTTGCAGGAGAGCCTCTTGCTTGCCTTTATCCTCATCACCTTATCCATGGCTTTCTTGTTTGCCAACGTGCGCATGATCATCATTTCGCTTATCCCCAATTTGCTGGCGCTCATGATCACCGCAGGCCTCATGGGTTTCCTTGACATTCCACTGAAAGCAAGCACAGCCTTGATCTTTAGCATAACCTTCGGCATTTCGGTGGATAACTCCATCCGTTTTTTGGCGAGGTACAGGCAAGAGCAGTTTGCCAACAATTTCTTTGTGCCTGTGTCGGTGAGCGAGAGTATTTTGGAAACGGGCAAGAGCATCATCTACACGTCTATCGTTCTCTTTGCCGGGTTTATCATTTTTGCTTTCTCTTCGTTCGGTGGCACCATTGCGCTGGGCATACTCACCTCCACTACATTAGTGATCTCGATGTTCACCAATTTATTTTTGCTCCCCGCTTTGATCATGACGTTCGATAAACCCAAACGGACAAAAGAACATTTGCCAATCGATGATGTCGAGCCTGGTTTTTATGGCGAGCATGACGATGAAGAAATTGACCTGAGCAAAATAAGGATACACGATCGCCAGGGGTCGGCTGAGTAAAAGTGCCGTGAGACTAAGTCTCTATAGTTTGATATCAATTGCCACGGACTTAAGATTGTGGCAATCTAATGGGTGTCTGACAAATTGCACCGGGCATTTTTCATTCTGTTGTAAGATTACTGGGATCGCGGGTCATGTAGGCTTAGCACCATATTGAAACCTTTAACGTGGCCGCGATGATGTACATAGAAAGTAGTTGGAGTGTTCTCAATTTAAATGTCATTCCGGGCGAGGGGACAATCTTTAATTTAGTTTCCCAATAAAACGAGACCCTGCCTACCGGCCAGGCAGGCCGGAATCCCTAAA
>JANOQB010000290.1:0-17338 GCA_031422215.1 Cytophagales bacterium
GTGAATTTTCCACTTGCATCGGTTACAGTACCATTGGAGGTACCAACTACCAGTACATTTACTCCCGGCATCGTATTGCCGGTTTCATCTTTTACAGTACCTGATACTGTTCTTTCCTGAGCAAGCACTGCTTGAGAGCAGGCCAGCCATAAAAAGAGCAGTACAAATCGTTTTGCTTTGCTGTACAGTTTTTTCATGTTTGTTTTGTTTAGGTTTACGAAATTTGCTTTGGACTCAATGATCACTTGTCAAATATCATTTGGTAATTTTTTGACATTTCAAGTTATAAATTAATTGAATAAAACCAATATTGATTGCATTAATAAAAGTTTAGCAAACGATTGCATCAATTATGGGTGGCATGTCAAATATACCATTTCTAATTTACCTGGATCGAGAAAATATAAGCATTTGAAATTTTGATGATTATGGAGGTTTGACATATTTTCAGTCTTGATACAGTGATGGATATAGGCGATGTTGAGGGGGATATTGATATGGATATACTTCTTGGAGCCTTGGATTTTAGTACTAATGTGTCCTGATTTATTTCAGAAGTGTCAAAAGGGTAAAACATCCATTTTTATTCTTAAAAACTTAACACGTGCACATCCCTAATAATATTTTGCCAAGTGATTAATCTCTTACAAATTCTTTAGGATCACTTTGCGCGATTGACCCTTGAAATCATAAACCGTGTATTCAATTACTCCGTTTGGAATGTTAATTCTTCTTGAAGATTGTGATAGGTAGCCAGAGCCATAGTAGAATTCTACTTTTCGTTTGCTGCCATCTGCAAAATCCAAGATTGTGTACGCATCGAGAGGGCCAGGTTCGAAAACTATTTCTCGTTTTTGAATTACTGCGGAGAATACTTTGAGGCTATCACGGTTTTGAGAGGCTATGAAATAATCACTCGATTTGCCTGATAGTTTAACGAGCCCTTTGGCATCGCCATCCACAAAAAAGCCAGAATCCACTGAGCGAATAAGATCAAAGTTACCTTTACCATCTCCCTTTAAAATTAAACCAGTAAAGGCATCATAACGACCAGAAAAAACTTCATTGCCATAATCATTGCCTACCAAAATTACATCCAGCAATCCATCATCGTTCACATCGTCCACCACGATTCCATTTACAGGTGCTACCTGAACCAACAATGGAAGGCTACGTACTTCAAATTTTCCATTACCAAGGTTTTCAATGTAACTGGAGTTCATATAGTTGGCATCAAGCTCTAATGCGCCTTCGCGTTCCTCCTTGTTCAAAATATCAGTAAAGGCAGCAGAGCCATAATTTCTGTAATAACTAAACTTCCTGCGAAACTTTGGGCTTTGCGAGTTCAACTCATCCCAAAAATGAACTGGATATTCTTTCATCTCACCATCCTCCGCTTTGAAGTAGCATGTCAATAATGCATCCACACTATTATTGCCATCAATATCCTTTGCGTAAACTTTTAGAGGTTGATCTTTTTTAACCTGGTAGAGATTATTCAATCCCAAATTTCCGGCAATAAAATCCATGTCTCCGTCCTGATCGAAGTCACCCGCTGCTAGGCTGTTCCACCAGCCCGAAAATTTTTCAAGCCCTGTTGAAGTAATTCTCGCAAGACCTTTGCCTGTGTTGCGAAAGACAGATATTGCCATAAACTCACCTGCCAAAATCAAATCCACTTTATTATCATTGTCAATATCAGTCCATAGTGCATCGGTGATCATCCCGATATTTGGAAGTTGTGGGGCCATTTCACTCGCCACTGAACTAAACTTACCGCGATCGTTACGTAACAAAAAACTCATGGGAGGGTATGGATACTGACCGGGAACAACCCGTCCGCCTACAAACAAGTCCAAGTCACCATCGGCATCGATATCTGCAGCCCTCACACACGATTTGCTCGCTATCATTTTGGGCAATGCTGCGGTATCCAATTTAAAGTTTCCTGTTCCATCGTTTTTATACAGTCTATCCTGATAATTCTTGCTGGTCGGTTCATACTCCAATCCACCAGATACAACATATAAGTCCAGATCACCATCGTTTTCGGCATCGAAAAAAAGCGACCCCAAATCTTCTTCTTCTTTAGTTACTAACTCATTCAGGCTGTTTTCTCTTCTAGTAAACTTTCCATCAGGGCCTTGAAGAAACAACCCACCATAATATCCTACTGAACCGCCCACAAAAAAATCCTCAAGTCCATCGCTATTGCAATCGCCCACAGAAATTCCAGGCCCCAATTGAGAAAACTTATGTGGAAGCGTGCGTTGAATGTTAAAATCAATTTTGTCTGCCTCCTGATGCTTAAAGGATGCAGCCGCGCGTACCTCATTGAATAATTTTTTTCTCGCACCAGCAACATTCCTATTTCTTTCTACTGCGTCCTTGTGGTTAAATACGATGGCTTGATTTGCTTGTACGTTGGTCCACGTTTGGCTTCCTCCATCGGGCCAAGCGATAACCACCGAATCAATTTTTGTGTTTTCACCAAGCCCAAAATGAATGGTACAATCCACAGAAGAAATATAACCTCTGCTAATAGAAAAATCTATGTATTGGATCTTTCCACTATTGTAGTACAAATTTGCTTTTGCTCCGATTCCAAACGGATTGCCATTTGGACCTTGCAGGTTAATATCCAAGTAATTTCCAACATCCTTGTTCTTATTGGGATTAAGTGTATTCTCAAAGAAAAAAGCCTGATCATTGATATTGTTAACCACATAATCTAAGTCACCGTCTTTATCAAAATCGGCAAAGGCTGCCCCGTTTGAAAAAGAAGGAAAATCAATACCCCATTTCTCTGTCATATCCTCAAATTGAATCCCATTTATATTCCTATATGCTTTGTTAGAAACTTTAACGATGGGCATAGAGTCGAGTAGCATCATGGGGCCGACCAATGAGCCAGCAGGGCCGCCACGATAATTTCCAAAATCCTTATCGGTAACATCGCGGGGAAATCCGTTTGTGATCATTAAATCTTTCCATCCATCATTATCCACATCCATAAAAAGTGGCGACCAACTCCATTCTGTTTGATGCACACCGGCCAATTGGCCAATCTCACTAAACGTACTATTGCCATTATTTAGCTGAAGCATGTTGCGTACATATTGATGGGCATATCCAAATTTTTCGTTGTTGATGTAGGTGATATAGTTGGCACCACCTATCACGGTTTTGCGCCTTAGATTACCTTCCGGAAGCATATCAAGTGTTATGATATCCGGTAGGCCATCGTTGTTGATATCGGCTACGTCATTTCCCATCGAAAATTGTGATTGATGTTTTATATAGTCATCGATCTTGTTTGAGAAAGTGCCATTTGCATTGTTGATGTAGAGCAGGTCGTTGGAGATATAATCATTGCTAACATAAATGTCTTGCCAGCCGTCTTGATTAATATCGGCAATAGCCAGGCCTAAACCATACCCTTCGTAGAGTATGCCTGCCTCTTTTGAAACATTCGTAAATGTATTGTTTCCATTGTTTCTGTAAAGTCTGTCAGTATTTATTGCCGAGCCATCATTTACCTTAGGCCTATAGGATGTAGGAATACCCTTCTCAATGGTGTTGGTAAGAACATACAAATCAAGATCGCCATCATTGTCATAATCTAAAAAGGCCGCGTTGGAACTATAACCAGAATCTGCAATTCCGTATTGCTTTGCCTCATCTTTAAAAGAAGGGACTCCTTCTTTAGAAATTCCTTGATTAACAAACATGATATTCTCACGCCTTACAGAATCCTTGCTTATACTGGCGCACACATAAATATCCAGAAGGCCATCCAAATTTATATCAACCAATGCCACACCCGATCTCCATTTGTCTGTAGATGCTATCCCAGCCTTTTCCGATACATCTTCAAATTTTAAGTTGCCCCTGTTAATAAAAAGTTTGCTCGCTACTAAATTTCCCCCGAAAAAAATATCACTCAAGCCATCATTGTTAAAATCGCCAATAGCGACAGAGCCTCCATTGTAAACATATTCCAAGGTGAGGATATTCAACGAATCGCTTTCTACAATTTCGTTGTTAAAATAAAGACCCGTCTCCTCGGGCAATCTCAATTTGAACAAGGTATCAGATGAGTTTGTGCACGAGTATAAAAAGACCGTTAGGCTAAAAATAAAAAATAAAAATTTCATAGACCTATTTGTTGCCCTTTATCCATTGAACTAAATCGTTGTTCTTAGCTACCAAAACAGTTGCCTCGCCCGATGCGTCATAGAAAATTTCCATGTCGCGAACTTCACCAGAAATGACAACGCCTGTGAGAGAAGGGTGAACGGGTTCAAAAATTAATGTGCCCATACCTTTAAGAAGAATTCCACTGTTTGCATCCATTCTTCCTACCTCAGGTTTAACAGAAAATAAATTTCCTGTAAGAAAGATATCTTGAAGTCCATCTTTATTGAAGTCGTGGCTCACTATTCCGAAAACCGGGGAAACCTGGGCAGCCAATGGTAAGTCCGATAAGCTCCATTCATCTTGTGTCCGTTTCAAAATTGAAGTTGCCAGTGTGTATGCCTTCTTCTCTATGGCATTCTTTCTCTGCTCAATATCAAATACTTGCTCATAGCCCTTGTTTGCATATTGAGAATACTTCAAAAATTTTTTCTTTAATAATGGTATCTGAGTTGTGATGTCGGTTTTTGACGCCCACATATAACTGTTACCATCCGATGCAAAATAGGTAATGATGGGTTCCGTCTTTCCGTTTTGATCAAAGTCGTTAACAAATAGCTGAAGTGGCTTGTGATTATTCGCTTTAAAACGGCTATTAAATCCCCAGTTGCCTAAAACATATTCAGCCTTTCCATCTTTGTCCAAGTCGGCCTCGTGTATTACGTTCCACCATCCATTTGAATTAGGAACTTCTATATCGAGTATCATTGATGTGCCCATATTTTTAAATAAGGTCACTGGCATCCACTCTCCCACTATCATCAAGTCCTTTTTGCCATCTTCGTTATAGTCAGTCCATACCGCGTCCGTTACCATTCCAATATTTTTTAAGGCAGCAGGCGTTACATCGCGAAACCCAATGGGCTCATTAAGCAATAGATAACTTCGCGGATTCAGTCCATAATTATTAGTAATATTTCGCCCACCAATGAAAACATCCATATCGCCATCGCCATCAAAATCAGATGCGCGTATGCAACTTGCATTTACAGACACTGGTGGGGTTCTTTCCGGCACTCCTTTGAATCCGCCCTTGCCATCGTTTAAATAAACACGGACTGTTAAAGGAATGGAACCTTCGGGATTCTCACCTCCACCTGATCCTATCATTAAGTCCAAATCTGTGTCACCGTCCACGTCAAAAAATTCCGCTGCAGTATCTTCAAAAGCGGCATCATCCATCAAATCTGTTTGTGTAGTCTTTTTAAATTTTCCTGACCTGGTTTGAGCGTAGATCGCACCTGAGGTGTTGTGCGCACCTCCTAAAAAAAAATCGAACAGCCCATCACCATTTACATCTCCCTTTGCAATTTTAGGGCCTTCTGTAGAAAGCAAGTGAGGCAATAACCGCTCATAGTTGAAATCATTATAAGCATTCTCGGAATGAGCAATGGAAACATTTTCTTTGGTGGCATCCTTCAACCAAGAATTGGTTTTTTTTGTTGGGCTTACGAAATTCAACTTTGCATTTTCCTGATCCAATGTAATAGCTTGGTTGCTCTGTACTTGTTTTACTATTTCCAACTTTCTATCCGGCCATATCACAACCAACGAATCAATATTTTCACACTTCCCAAGCCCAAAGTTCAAAACCGGTTCCACACTGCTTTCAAAACCTCGCGATGGCATTTGCTGAACGGATTGCTGCATGCCATCGGCATAAATTCTTACCTCTGCGCCTACCCCAAATGCGTTTCCTTTCCTTCCTTTCAGATAAATTTTCAGATAATTATTCCTATTTATTCTATCAGCATCATTTCGATAGACGAAGCACTCCATGTTTTCGTTATTAATAACGATGTCCAAATCACCATCATTATCTAAATCGCCATAGGCCGAACCGTTGCTAAAGCTTGGTTCCCCCAGGCCTAAGCGTTGAGCTTGGTTATCAAATGTGAGGTTGCGGTTATTTACGAAAGCATAATTCGATATTTGGGTCGAAGGCAGGTAAGGAAGGAAATCCCTAAAATCAAACTTGCCCTTTTTTGTAACTATGCTTTCTACGTTGCTCCTGTCGGCCAAAAATTCAGTGAAGTCCATGAACGTAATGTCCCTGCTCATACCGTTTGACACCAAAATATCTTTCCAACCATCGTTGTCGAAATCAAAAATAAGAGCTCCCCAACTCCAATCCGTTGCAGCAACACCTGCAAAGAAGGCAAGCTCACTAAACCGGTTTGCACCAGAATTTACGTGAAGGCAATTTTGCATATATTGATAATGGAAACTGGATCGGTATTTTATATCCTCTACATTAAACTCATCAAACTTGCTCATCGTTTTAATCCTGTAATCATCTTCGGGGAGCATATCGGTGCTGAAGATATCGTGATATCCATCGTTGTTAATATCGGCTATATCAGCTCCCATGCTGGACGATGAAGTATGGCCCATCTGTGATGTAAGCTCCTCTTTAAAAGTTCCATTGGTTTGGTTTATATAAAGATAATCGCGCTCAAAAAAATCGTTGCTTATATAAATATCGGGATACATATCACCATTTACATCGCCTACCGTAATGCCAAGCCCAAAGCCAATTTTGCCTCCATAAATATTGGCCATTTCGCTTACATCAATAAATTTTCCGTTATCATTTCTATATAGTTTATCGCCACCCAGCAAATCGCGCACTTCGCGTGCCTCTGACTTTATGTCAAACTTCCGAATGTCTTTGAAGCTATTGTTCAGTATGTAACAATCCAGGTCTCCATCAATGTCATAGTCAAAAAAAGCGGCATGGGTTGAAAACCCTTTGTCATTTAAACCATATACTTTAGCTTCTTCCTTAAAGGTAAGGTCTCCTTGGTTTATAAAGAGTTCATTCTCTTTATTGTCACCTTCCAAATCACCTGAATTACAGACATAGATATCCAGAAGGCCATCACCATTTACATCTGCCATTGCCGTTCCAGTGCTCCATCCCCCTCTTCTTCCTGCAACATTTGCCTTGTCCGTTATGTCCTCAAACTTCCAGTTGCCTTTATTGAGGAACAGTCGATTTCTGTTCATGTTGGCTGTGAAGTAAATATCGGCTAGACCATCGTTGTTAATATCTCCTATGGCCACTCCTCCCCCATTGTAAAAATTACGATAGGTAAGCACATTGAATTTTTCGCCATCAATAACTTCGTTAACAAAGTCTATCCCGGTTTCTATTGATTTTGTGGTAGCAAACAATGGGTTGGCAGGAGGGGTATAAGGCAAGAGGTTTGGTTTATTCTCTTGGGTATTTTGGCAACCAAAAACAAACCATGCCATGGCAGATGCACAAAGGAAAAACTTCATCGGAAATATTTGAAAGGGGAAATTACAGAATTAAGCCAAAAAAAAAGGCAGGAATGAGACCTGCCTTTCTTTTAAAATAAAATTTGGTTTAATACCCAGGGTTCTGCTTCAACGTTGGAGCATTGCTAATTGAGCTTTGAATAATTTGATCTTGTGGTATTGGAAAATATTCATTCTTTCCTTTCACAAAAGTTGATCCTTTCAGATAACCTCTTTTATTGCCCTCCGTAGCGAAATAAACATTCATGACCTGATCGGCTACACCCCATCTTACAAGGTCGAAGAAACGATGACCCTCCATAGCTAACTCTAACCTTCTCTCAAAACGAACAACCTTTACCAAGTCTGCTGCAGCTATGGTAGTATAGGGTTCAACACTATAATTTGCCGCATCTGCAGTACCATCCTTAACCTTTTTACCAGTTTTAGCACGGTTTCTTATTTGATTTACGAGATTACGCGTGGTGGGTTCATCTCCCTCAGAAGCAGCAATTTCTGCTCTCCAAAGAAGCACTTCCGCAAAACGAATCAATGTGTAGTTGTTTGCATTAGGGCCTTGTGCCCAACCCGTTGATGTTGAAAGTGATTTAGATTGCGATTGATAAAAAACTCTTTTTATTGGGGTATATGGCCCTGCATAGGCCTGATCGCGGATCCAAGCAGCACCAGGGTGCTTACCCCAATCCAAGTAAGGGATACCTCTTCTTCCAACAGTCCAATCCAAACGAGGATCAAGTGTCCCTGCATAAGGAGTGAAGGCGGCCGTAGAAGCAATTCCCTGATCATTAGTCACATCAGCATCGTTGAAAGTATCTAAAAGAGGCAATCCTGTTGCAGTTGTTTTATAAGCATTTACAAGATTTTGCGAGGGCTGATCAAATCCACAGCATTGGCCAGGGCCACCCGTGTATGGGAAGTTAAGGATATCACCCCAGTTTCCATTTTGCCCATCAGCATCTCCATCATTAACGGAAGCTTGCATAGCGAAAACGGATTCCTTTCCATTTTTAGTTTCTGCATTAAAATTGTCGTGGAAATTGGCATGCAATCCGTATTTTCTTCCATCAGCAGTTACTCCGTTCGCAATCACATCATCCAAAATTGGTTTGGCCAAAGCCAATTTACTTTGAAACATGTATATCTTGGCTAAGTAAGCTTTTGCCGCCCACTTGTTTGCGCGGCCAACTTCTCCCATTGTTGCAGGCAGATTATCGGCTGCAAACTTCATATCCTCTTCAATTTTTGGCCAAATGTCAACGTTGTTTTCAACTTTGAAGGCAGCTGGATTAGACCCTCCTGCTTTGGCAATCCCATCATCAATGTATGGCACCATGTTCCACATCTTCTTTGCCTCGAAGTGAAAGTGCGCTCTTAGGAACCTTGACTCTGCTTCAATTTTACCTTTATTAGCTGCGCTAATTTGGGCATCAGTAAGGGTTGACAATAGGTTCAATGTTGCATTGGTCCGCGCAACACCATTGTAAACGGTCAACCACTTCGAGTTAAAATAACCATTTGTTGGAAGGCCCTGGTGCTTTTCAATAGGTACAATTTCAGCTTGGTCACCAGGGTCAGAGCCTTTATAGGCATCGCCTCCTGTTACATCACCAAAAATCCAGTTAGATCCGGCCTGAGGCCATGGGGCACCTGCACCCCAACTGTCCGTCCATCCATCTAATGCAGAGTAAGCAGAAACCAACAATGCGTTAACACCTTTCTCTGATTTCAAACTTGTTTCGTCAAGCGCACCTTGAGGGGGCCTGTCGAGAAATGTATCACTACAATTGAACAATACAACGCCCACTAGAGCGATCATTGCACGATAAATTATCTTCTTCATTGCTATTTAGAATTTAAATTATTTTTAAAAAGTTAACCTTAAACCACCCATGATAGTTCTGGCCACAGGGTAGTTACCATAATCGATACCAATTGTACGGTCAGAGTTGTTACCAGTGCCTTGCTGAGAAAGCTCTGGATCAAGACCGGTATATTTTGTTAAAGTAAACAAGTTTTGGCCTTGCACGTAAACCCGCACTTTATCCAAGCCTATCTTGCTGGTAATGTCACCCGGTAATGTGTAACCCAAGGAAATATTTTTGGCTCTCAAGTAAGATCCGTCTTCCACATAATAACTTGTTGAAAAACCGTTGCTGATGTTATCATTTGAATCAAGGATGGGCAGTATTGCGTTGGGCCGTTCAGGTGACCAAGAGTTATAGAGCATATCTTTGCTTCTATTTCCTTGAAATGAGTTGAAATCAGTAAACCACTTATTGTAGTTATAGATATCGTTTCCAACGCGGGCAACAACAAATACCGTGAAATCAAAATTCTTATAATTTAATCCAAGGTTTAAGCCTAAGTTAAATTTAGGGTGAGGATTACCGATAGTGGTAAGATCTTTTCCGTCCACTTTATTGTCTCCATTGACATCAATAAATTTGAACTTTCCAGGGGCAATACCTGCAGCGCCTGTTGCACCGGTTTGGTCAGGCCACGCTGCAACATCAGCAGCGTTTTGGAATATTCCACCTAGTTGATAACCATAGAACATGGCAATAGGAGAACCTACCTGCGAGCGGGATATATCGCCAAATCTTGAACCACCACCTGTAAAGAATCCGGTAGATATCCCATCAACCGCGGTAACGGTGTTTTTGTATTGGGAAATATTGAAACCTATATTATAGGTAAGGTCTTTGGTTATCTCTCCCCGATGGTTGATACCGACATCAATTCCTATATTCTCCATGGATCCAATATTGATGAATGGAGGTGTGACCAGCCCGGCAGTTCCTGCAAATTGTGCGCGATAAAGAAGGTCTTCAGTAACTCTCTTATAAACATCTAATGTTACATCTAACTTGCCTCCAAAAAAACCTGCATCAATGCCAATGTTCGTTTGAGTTGTGGTCTCCCATTTGGTGCCGGTATTACCTACTGAGTTTGGCGCAAAACCTGTTACTGTACCATTGCTGGCACCATTCAATGCATAGTTGGAAAAGTTAGCACCTCCCCGGAAAGTACTAAAAGCATTGCCACCGTCAATATTTTGATTACCAGTTTTGCCCCAACCTATTCTTAGCTTTAGATCATCAACAAAAGTAGCTGATTGAAGAAATCCTTCTTTTGAAATCCTCCAGCCAACACTGGCAGCAGGAAATACCGCATAGATATTTTCCTTTCCGAAATTTGAAGAACCATCCCTACGGATAGTGGCACTTACCAGATATTTATCTTGAAATCCATAGTCAGCCCTAGCAAATACAGATGCAAGGGAATTGACATAATAATAACTTGAATTGGTTTGGCTTTTAGGATCTGCAATACCATTCAAGCCCCAAGCACTTTGCACATCGGTAAAATAATTTGCGCGACCTCCTGAAAGTCCCCTTCCAGAATTCTTGATCGCTTCGTAGCCAACAAAAGCCTTTATATTATGTTCTCCAAAGGACTTACTATATGTAAGTGTATTTGTCCAAGTCCATCCTGAATTGTAGTTAGCATTTTCATAATAACTGTTTGAAGCAGAGGGTTCGGCTGCCTCGATGGACCTGAAATTAAATCCATACTGATAGCCTGTCCCATAGTCAACACCCATACTTGTTCTTATTGTGAAATTTTCTAAAAACACAGCTTCGGCATAAACATTTCCAAACATTCTGGTGTATTGACCCTTGTTGTCTTTGTTTCTGAACAATTGGGCATACGAATTTTGTCCGTTACCAAGGTTTATGCCTTTTGAGCCTGCAAAATTTCCTCCTTCGTCATATACAGGCACAATGGATTGTGTTTTCCAAATATTGGAGATGGCATTGCCTTCATTTTGGTTACCACCAGGTTGGCCAACATTCTGGATGTAAGAGACCTGGAGGTTCTCCCCTATTTTTATATTTTTCTTTACGTTAAATTCACTGTTAGCTCTAACAGTAACGCGTTTAAAATTTGTAAACTCCATGATGCCCTTCTGGTTGAAGTTGTTCATACTAATGTTGAACCTGTTTTTCTCAGATCCACCGCTAACATTAAGATTGTGCTCTTGAATTGGTGCGGGTGAGAAAATTTCATCGAACCAATTCGTGCCTGCCTTGTTTGCTTTTGTTATAAGGAATTTAGTTGTTCCAAAACCAGGGCCGTCAATATCGTTACTGTAATTGGCCATATTCACCCGTGGGTCACCAGCAAAGGCTCCTGAAGGATAAATGTAATCTGGGATTACCGGGTTGGCTCCTGATCCATACATGCCAGCCGGAGGAGTTCTTCCGAAATTCTTATAGCTTTTAAAAACTAAATCCGCATATTCAGTGGGATTAAGAAGTTCTAAGGTTTTTGTAATTGACTGAATCCCCACGTAAGAGTTATACTCTACTTTGGTGGCACCCGACTTACCTGTCTTAGTGGTGATAATTACAACTCCATTGGCCGCCCTGCTTCCATAAATAGAAGATGCGGCAGCATCCTTCAAGATTTGGATGCTCTCAATGTCGTTAGGGTTAATTGAGTTTTGATAGGAACCCTGCGTAGGCATACCATCAATAACATAGAGAGGATCATTGTTTCCAAAGGTTGAAATACCCCTGATGCGAACGTTTACAGCAGCACCCGGCTCGCCCGAAGTACCAACTGTAACACCAGGTGCTCGCCCTGCAATTTGCCCTGCAAAATCGGAAGTTTTTATAGCGGTTAAGTCAGATGCTTTAATCACTGACACGGCACCGGTGATGTCCCTTTTTTCTTGTGTGGCGTAGCCCGTAACAACAATTTCACTTAACTCAGTAATATCAACTTTCATACTTACGCCCATGGTTGTGCTGGAACCCACTGCAACCTCTTGAGAGGTGTAGCCAATGAATGAGAACATCAATTTAGCTCCAACTCCTACCGAGATGGAAAATTTTCCAGTTGCATCGGTTACAGTACCATTCGATGTTCCACTTACCAATACGTTTACACCTGGCATGGTGCCACCATTTTCGTCTTTTACCGTTCCCGTTACCACTCTCTCCTGTGCCAGCACTGCATGCGAGCAGGCCAGCCATACAAAGAGCAGAACAAGTCGTTTTGCTTTGCCGTACAGTTTTTTCATGTTTGTTTTGTTTAGGTTAATTGTTTGGGTTTAAAATATAGTGAGGGTTCTAAGCGAATTAGCCAAATATCACCGAAGCAATTTTTGGCGCAGCAAAATAAATCAATAATATCCAAATACTAATGATCGCGCAGAAATTAATCCAACAATCGATTGCGTAAAGGATCAACGGTTTATACCAAACCCGTTTACTCCAATTGTAAAATGCCTGATTTTACAGCATGCAAATTCCATAGGTAAGATGATTGAATGACCCACAATCAAAGGGTATTAACCTCAAAATTGATACTTTCGCACCACTATTTCTCTTATGAAACCATTCGAAAAATTTCCACTTCAACTCACCAATTCACTTTCTGGCAAAAAGGAACCGTTCAAACCTATCACCGAAGGGTTTGTGGGCATGTATGTGTGCGGCCCTACCGTTTACAATCATGTGCACCTGGGCAACGTTCGCACCTTTCTTACTTTCGATATCGTTGCGCGCTACTTGCGATACTTGGGATATAGGGTCAGGTATGTGCGCAACATTACGGATGTAGGCCATCTTGAAAACGATGCCGATGAAGGTGAAGACAAAATAGCCAAGAAGGCAAGAGTTGAACAATTGGAACCTATGGAGGTGGTGAAAAATTATACCGAAGGTTTCCATGAGGTGATGCGGCAATTCAACATACTTCCACCCAGCATAGAGCCCAGTGCCACCGGACATATTGTGGAGCAAATTGAGATCACTAAAAAATTGATTGAAAAAAGTTTGGCTTACGAGGCAAACGGTTCAGTCTATTTTAATGTGCGCAAGTATAATGACACACATCATTATGGAATCCTTTCGGGCCGCAACATTGAAGAGTTGATGGAAAGCGGAAGGGACCTTGACAGCCAGGACGAGAAACATGAGAAAATAGATTTTGCCTTGTGGAAAAAAGCTTCACCCTATCATATTATGCGCTGGCCATCACCTTGGGGCGATGGTTTTCCCGGCTGGCACATTGAGTGCACCGTGATGAGCACCAAATATCTGGGCGAAACTTTTGATATTCATGGGGGCGGCATGGATTTGAAATTTCCGCATCATGAATGTGAGATCGCACAAGCCACCGGTGCCAACGGAAAACCACCCGTAAACTACTGGCTTCACTCAAACATGCTTACCATGAACGGGCAAAAAATGAGCAAGTCGCTGGGCAATTCATTTTTGCCAAGCGAGCTTTTTGCCGGCACACATGCGCTCCTTGATCGTGGCTATGGGGCCATGACGGTGCGGTTCTTTATGTTGCAGTCACATTTTTCCAGCACGTTGGATTTTTCAAACGAGGCATTGGGGGCCGCAGAAAAAGGGTATAAGAAATTAGTTGCCTCATTAAGTACTGTGAAAAAATTCGTTCACGATGGCAAAGCGGGCTCAGACCAAAAAATTTCAGAAGAACTGCAAAAATTGTCCGAAGAATGTCACCTCACCATGAGCGATGACTTCAACACGGCAAAAACCCTGGCCGTGCTTTTTGAAATGTCGTCACGCATCAACGACATCAAATCGGGAAACATCGCTTTACAAAATCTGGAAAAGGAAAAATTTGATTTCTTTCAAACAACTTATATAAACATGATGGAACAGGTGCTCGGCTTGCGCGAAGAAGCAGAGCACAATCATGAACTACTGACAGGTGTGATACAAGTTTTGATTGACTTGAGAAAGAAAGCCCGCACCGACCGCAACTATGCGCTCTCCGACAAAATACGCGATGAGCTAAAACAAAAAGGAGTTCAGATCATGGACGGCAAAGATGGTGAGATGACGTGGGCTATTGAATAGGCTTTTCCCTTTTTGATAAAAAAACATTTGGAACATGATTGTGATTTTTGCTAACCAAATCTCCATCGGTTTCAATTCCCAGTCCTTTGTGGTAAAATTTTTTCACCACGAAGAGCACAAAGAAACACACCACAAAAAGCACAAAGAAAAAATAGCAAGATGGAAGGAATTTAACGGGTAATCAACGGCACTCTGTGGCCTTCGTGCAAATCTTTGTGTGCTTTGTGGTAAAACTTTAAGGAGTTCTGCTAAAACCTTAAAGGCGATTTCCCTGATACATTGGCTTTCAAAATTTTTACTTTAAATTGTTCATTCAAAAATCAATCCTATGAAAAAGAAAATACTTTCCCTGCTTTTTGTATTTGCATTTCTGTTTGCGCGTGCCGATGAGGGTATGTGGCTGCTGTACTTGCTGGGCGACCAGACCTACAACGACATGGTGAAGCGCGGTTTGAAGCTGACCAAAGAACAATTGTACAGTTTGAACAAATCTTCTTTGAAAGATGCTATCATCATTTTTGGAGGAGGTTGCACGGGTGAGATCGTGAGCAAAGAGGGATTGATATTTACCAACCACCACTGCGGCTATGGTGCCATTGCCTCTGCCAGCACGGTGGAGAAAAATTATTTACGCGATGGGTTTTGGGCCAAGAGCAAAGCGGAAGAGATTCCGGCTGCGGGGATGTCGGTGCAGTTTCTTGTGCGCATCAGCGATGTGACCAAAGAGGTAGAAGAGTCGCTGAAAGGATTGAGCGGAGCCGACCGTGCAGCCAAATTGCAATTGGTTTCTGGCGAAATTGCAAAGAAGTCAACCGAGGGCACCAACTTAGAAGCACGCGTGGTGCCATTCTTCAAGAACAATCAATACCTCGTGTTTGTCTATGAGCGTTACCGCGATGTGCGCTTGGTGGGCGCACCCCCCGAAAGCATTGGAAAATTTGGTGGCGACACCGACAATTGGGAATGGCCGCGCCACACAGGAGATTTTTCTGTGTTCCGCGCATACATGAACAAAGAGGGAAAGCCTGCCGAGTATGCTGCTGATAATATTCCGCTCAAACCAAAATATTATTTGAACGTGTCAACCAAAGGTGTGAAAGATGGCGACTTCGCGATGATACTCGGCTATCCGGGAGGCACCACGCGATACGAGACTTCGCTGGCTGTAAAAATAAAAACGGAGATTGAGAACCCCGCCATCGTAAACCTGCGCGATGTGCGCCTCAAACTGATGTTTGACGAAATGAAAAAAAGCGATGCCGTGCGTTTGCAACTGGCCTCCAACTATGCAGGCATTGCCAACTACTGGAAATTTTTTGATGGCGAGGCGAAACAACTTTTGAAGTATGATGTGTACGGCCAGAAAAAAGCCGAGGAAGAAAAATTTATCAAGTGGACCCTGGAGAAACCCGCGCAGGAGAATTCCTTTTCCAAACAGGAATATGAAAACCTGTTCGGAAAATTCGAGCAGGCCTATAAAGAGTGGTGGCCCTACACCAAGCACCGCACCTATATCAACGAAGGCATTCTCGGCTCACCGCTGGCAGGCTATGCCACATCGCTTCAGGCATTGGAGCGGGCCCTTACAAAAAAGAATCCTTCGCAGGACGAAATAAAAAAAGTTGCTGAAAGCGTAAACCGCACACGCACGTTGTTTCTATCCAATGAAAACAAACCTTCTGATCAGAATATTATGGCAGCCACCGCCCACATGTTTTACACCGATATTGATGAAGCCCAACATCCCACCAGTTTTTACGAATTGCTGCGCACCAAATATGGAGACCTGAACGATGAAGCTACCTATAAAAAATATGCAGCCGATTTGTTCGGCAAGACAATGATCTTGGACGATGCAAAGTGGAATGCCTTTATTGCCAACCCCGACTCGACCACATTGAAGAATGACCCAGCTTATCACTACGCTGTTTCGTTCGTTAAGAACTATGTTACTAATTATCAGCCAAAGTCGAATGAGTTTACCAACCAGAACAATGACCTGAGCCGCATCTATATGAAAGGCATTTTGGAAATGAACAAGGGCAAAGCGTTGTACCCCGATGCCAACTTCACCATGAGGCTGAGCACGGGCAACGTAAAATCCTACCGCCCGCGCGATGCGGTATTTTATGATTACGTGTGCACGATGAAGGGCGTGATGGAAAAATATGTGCCGGGAGATTATGAGTTTGACTTGCCAAAAGAATTGATCGAAGCCGTGAAGAAAAAAGATTATGGTATTTACAAAGACGCACGTACCAACGACCTGGTGGTTTCCTTCATCACCACCAACGACATCACCGGTGGCAACTCGGGTTCACCGGTGCTCAACGCCAATGGCGAACTGATCGGCCTGGCTTTCGATGGCAACTACGAAGCACTGAGCCATAAGATCGCCTTCGACAAAGACCTCAACCGCACCATCAATGTTGACATACGATATGTGCTCTGGTGCATTGATAAATTGGGCGGGGCCAAGAATATTATTGGTGAGTTGACGATTAAGTGAGGGGGGAGTCGAGGCGGGAGACACTGCTAGTAAGTTTGCCAATAAGATGCCAGAAGAACTGGAACTATTCACTTTTTAGCAGAACGAAGAGTGCCTGTATGGCTTCATTGAATTTTGATCGTTCGAGGTGAGCTATTTTTCTGACGACCAATTGGTGGTCGAGCGTAAAGACTTTGTGCAGGCGCAAAAAACTCTTTAGCGGCAAGTGCGGGCTTACTGCGTTATCTTCCAATGCCATGCTTAGTCCATCTCTTTTTGATTTGCTGGTGATCTGCATAAGCAGTACATCGCCTGTAGCATGCACAGCTGCGCTAGATAAAACCAGCGCGGGCCTCCGTTTGGTTTCTGTTCCATCCGAAAATGGAAAATCCACCGAAACAATGTCTCCTTGGTTTATGCTCATGGGTTATCTCAAGAGATCGTCCCACCGCGCATCTTCTTT
>JANOQB010000291.1:0-4018 GCA_031422215.1 Cytophagales bacterium
GAAAGGGTTGAATATTGATACACATTCAACCCTTTCAGGGTTGGCGCAAACGTTGCGAATACTTACCCCCGGTTTCACCGGAGGTTATTCAAATTCAAGTCCTATCAGTCTTGTCGCAAAAAGTGCAATTTGTCATCACCCGTTGTGCCCGTGCTGTACAATATGGCCTGGCAACAGGGAGCAACGGCATAGGTTTTCATTTTATTTTTTAGTCTTCCATATCCAGAATGTTCACAACTGGAGTTGCCAAAATATTAATCCTGCGGTTCTTTAAAAAATTTACGATCGATATAAAAAGTGCCGAAGGGAACAAAACTTCCCACTAAGAGTATCCATGCCATATCCATCAATTTCCATTTTTTACCTATGCCAACTACAAGAGCATAGAAAACAAATATCAAGAACAAACCACCATGAACAGGGCCAATTGCTTTTACCCATGTTGGGTTATGCCAAAAATATTTTAGGGGCATCGCTATAAAAACCAATAACAACAAAGATGTTCCTTCCAGAAATGCCAATAGGCGTAGTCTTCCTATTGGGGTCTTCAAAAAATCATTCATACTACTTCGGTCATTGGTTAGGCTATACCTTTAAATTTATACAAAATGGAATTCTCATGTTTTTGCGTACCCTAACCTACGTAGTACGCAGTAAATCAGTACCCGAAACAAAATCCAAACATTTCTTAATCACAGCTTCATCTTTCAATATCCGGTTATGGCCCAAACCCTTCGTTGCCAGCAGCCGGGCAGACGGAAAAATTTTGATCAGTTCGCGTGCACTGGAAATATCCACATCCGTATCGTCTTCATCATGCACCAACATGAGTTTCAAATCTGGAGGTACTTGTTTGATCAGATGGATTGCTGTAAACTCTTCAAACGGTTTACCATATTTTTTTTTTACAAGGGCTTTAAAATTTTCCCCCGTCTTCCATGATCCGCCAATCGCATTCAAATAAGTTTTTATGATGCGGTCTGCAATGGTGGGACTGGCAATGTTGATCAATTTTTTTACCGGCAAACTGCGCGATATGGCAAATAGCGCAGCCCCTCCACTGAAGGAGTGAGCAATGATAGCCACCGGATTTCCTTTCAATCCACAAATTTTTTTCATTACCTCTTCAAACTCGGCAATGGATGTGCGTTTCCCCTCCGACTTGCCATGGGCAGGGCCATCGAAACCAATCACGCGATATCCAGCCTCGTTAAATGGTGAAATGAATTTTCGAAATTGTGTGGCCCGGCCCGCCCAGCCGTGGGCAACCATCACATACGGCCTTGTTTCATCGCCCCATTGATAGCATTGAACTTTTTTTCCTTCGAAGTGTACCGTGAACTGGTGTGCCGATTTTTCAGTCTCCAATTCTTTTTCGGGTGTGTTGTACCGAAATGGGGTAAAGAAAATTTTCTCGAAATAGATGCCCGACAACCGGGTAGAAATTTTTTCAAGTTTTGGGAATGCCCAGCGGATCACCCGCAAGAGCATTGGTATTTTAATTGGTTTTCGTTTAGTCATGTAAAATATCGAATTGAAACTGGCTGGTGCTGTGCGCAAAGGTTTCGAGGTTATAGGTCCTTTCAGAAAATAAAACCTCGTTGTCTTGAGTTATCAAAATAACGGTTGAGCACCGCGTGCCATAGCCATTGGTTTTAATGAACATGGATGATAGTGCACGCTCGCGCTCAAGGCCAACGCCTGTGTTGGGCAAGAATTGATCCTGTGCACGTTGTTCGTCATAGAGCAATTCAAACAAGGTATCGGGTTGAATAGTGGAATCACGAATTGCGGCTTGAAATTTTTCTTTCCCACGTTGCACTTTTGGCCAAGGGGTGTCAAGCAAGTGATTGCTTAACCCATACACACCGGTTTCTAATTTTTGAATTCCTTTTCTATAATTTGATTGATACCATAATTCATCCGCGTAGCCTGCCAACAAATTATATCCATTGTATTGAGCGCCCCGCTCAGACACTTTATTCAAATATTGCTCGGCACCATCTTCATGGATAAGAAAATCTGAAACCAATTGTCCTCTTGATGGGGCCGTAAGTTTAAGGTTAGCCAGATCGCGATAGTTAGTGACCAAACTGATTTTGCCATTTTTGTTCATGGCCATCCAGGTGCCTGAGGCTTCCAGATCGCGGCCTCCTAAAATGTGCGGATGGTCTTTCCAGAAATGTGCAGGTGCCGTTTTGCGCGCATAGAACTCATCGCGGTTGGCAGCTACAATAAGTTTGTAGATAGGATGTTGATGAAGGGAAAGAAAAATCAGGCACATGAATAATTAATCACGTTTCAATGGTAGCACTCTATATCTGATCACTTGTTTATCGACTGATACAAGAGCTCCTTTTTCAAGAATGTTCATAAATTGAGGCAACAGCATAAGCAATAATTCCAAAATGATTTTCGGTGAAATTTGCTTTTGTCTAAGGGTAATTACAGATGGTTTGGCTTTGCCCGAGAGGCTGATAATTCTTCCGTAATCTAAGTCATGTGTTATGATTATGTATCCATTTGTTGATGCAAATTGAATGACCTCTTCATCCGGTTTGCCATTCAATCCGCACCTATAGCTATGAATGGCATCATATCCTGAAAAAATCAAGTGTTCTGCCAAAGAGGGTGGAATATTCTCGTTCAAGAGAAATTTCATGAAGCCCTATCTAATGGAATAAATTTATCATCCATCATCAATGAAGCAAATGCAATTGCCTCCATCACATCATCACGGGTAATTCCTTTAAACTCGGAAATGAATTCATCCACAGTCATGCCGCTGCTTAAATAAGAAAGAATAGAAGATACAGGCATACGTGTACCGGCAATCCTAGGTTTACCAAAACAGATTTCAGAATCAGTTGAAATGCGCGGAAATTGTGGGTGTTTAAATTCCATGTTTCAAAGATACAATTATGATAGTGAATTTGTTCACGGATACGGCAAGGCATTTTACTCACAAAACAATTCCAATTGTGACGGCAACAACTGGAATGACCTTCGGTGATAGGGAGTGATGCCCAACGCCCGGATGCCATCCCGGTGAGCTTCCGTTGGGTAACCTACATTTTTTTCCCATGCATAACCAGGATATTGCAACGAAAGTTTTTCCATCAGTTCATCGCGATAATTTTTGGCAAGCACCGAAGCGGCAGCAATGGAAAGATATTTTGCATCGCCTTTGACAAAGCATTCAAATTTTATTTTACCGTAAGGGTTGAAACGGTTGCCATCGATCAATAAAAATTCAGGCTGCACCGATAATTTATCCAGTGCCCGGTGCATGGCTTTGAAGGAAGCATTCAAAATATTTATCGAATCAATCTCGTTGTTGTCAACTTCGGCCACGGCCCAGGCCAACGCATCGCGAACAATATCCACTTGTAAAGCAAGCCTATCTTCTTTGGTCAGTTGCTTCGAATCATTGAGCATCTCATGCTTGTAATTTTTTGGAAGTACCACAGCAGCAGCCACCACGGGGCCTGCCAAACACCCTCGACCAACTTCATCGCAGCCAGCTTCAATTAAATCGGGAGTGAAAGACGATAACAACATTTTTCAAAATTCAAGAATCGAAATTCAAAATTCAAGTAATAGTGAATCAATTGTCGTTTAAATTTTGAATCTTTGACGCAGTGGTACTACCCGTATTTCTGTGACGTAATCCGGCAAGGGATAGAAACGAAAAGCCCGAAGCGCATGGGCCCCGATAGCTATCGGGGTGTGTGGACGGACTTGGAGTGGATAGCCCGGTGGCGCTTCGCCATGCCGCAAAACAATTCATAAAAATCCATGTATTGCCGAGAAAGTCATAACCAAAAGATTTTATAATTTTTGAACCCAATGAACAACTCGTGGAAAACATTATCCTCAAAAGAAGTGTATGACAATAAATGGATACAGGTGGTTGAGCATCAGGTCATCAACCCTGCCGGAGGCCACGGCATTTATGGAAAAGTGCATTTCAAAAACAAAGCCATTGGCATTGTGGCTCTTGACGAAAACAACAATA